>JBEBAV010000029.1:0-16577 GCA_041158725.1 Actinomycetota bacterium | reverse complement strand
ACCACGCAAGAGATCTAGGTCAACAACATAGCTTTCAACCGCGATGTTGTTCGCGCGGTCAATGGCTTCTAGGCGGGTGAGATTCTCTACGGACACGTGAATTCCTTCCAGCGGTTTAGTAAAGAGCCTAACCCGGACAAACCGCCCCTAAAATCGAGGAATGCGCATTCACATCGCCACAGACCACGCTGGACTCGAATTCAGCCAGTTCCTGCAGAACCACCTCACCACTGCCGGTCACGAGGTCATTGACCACGGACCACAGGAATATGACGCACTGGATGACTATCCCGCGTTCTGCATCAACGCTGCAGCAGCGGTTGCAGCCGACCAGTCTGCTGGTGTTGAAGCTCTCGGCATCGTTTTTGGCGGTTCCGGTAATGGCGAGCAGATTGCTGCGAATAAGGTCAAGGGCATTCGCGCTGCACTGGTGTGGAGTCAGGCAACCGCGCAGCTTGCTCGCGAACACAACAATGCCAATGTGATTTCGATTGGTGCTCGCCAGCACACACTCGAGGAAGCCGTTGGGTTCATCGACACATTCATCGCGGAGCCTTTCCCCGGTGATGAGCGTCATGTTCGCCGCATTGCTCAGCTGGCTGAATACGAGACCACCGGCGATATTGCTGGCAAGGGCGTCGACAAGTACTAGTCGCTGATGCCTGAGGGTCACTCCGTTCACCGCATCGCGCGGCAATTCCAACGCAACTTTGTAGGACACCAAATTGCGGTGTCCTCCCCACAAGGACGCTTTGCTGAAGGAGCTGCTGTGCTTACCGGCAAAGAACTCGTCGAGGTGTGGGCCGTGGGCAAGCAGATGTTCATGGGCTTTGCCGGTGATCACTGGCTACGTATCCATTTAGGGATTTATGGCGCCTGGGATTTCTCCGGAGAAATTCACGCCGATGCCACGATTGCCTCCGCTAATGGGCGCATGGGGCAAACCAATCAGCGCGGCACGGTCTTTGATGTGGATGGGGAAAACTCGCTGACGTCGATCGGTGCACCGAGGAAGACGCGTGTGCGAATGGCAGAGGCAGAAAAAGAGTCAGCATTAGAAAGTGCGAATTCTTTTCCTCCCGAGCCCATCGGTCAGGTCCGCGTTCGACTGCTGACCGAAACGGTCTGTGCAGATCTCCGCGGCCCCACGGCCTGTGAGGTGCTCACTTCTAAACAAGTTAATGCCGTGCTGGATCGACTGGGACCAGACCCTCAGCGCGACCCCAGTGATGCAGCGGGGCAGAAGTTCGTAGATGCGATCCGCAAAAAGAACACCGCTATCGGTCTGATGCTGATGGATCAGTCTGTTGTTGCGGGTATTGGCAATGTCTATCGCGCAGAGATGTTGTTCCGTGCAGGAATAGATCCCTATCGTCCCGGCAAGCTCATTACTGAAGATGAGGCATGGGCACTGTGGCGAGACTGGGTGTATTTGCTGGAGATTGGTGTGCAAACTGGTCAAATGATGACCAAAGATGGTCTGAAAGGCGAAGCCTGGCGTGAAGCTATGGCTAACCGCGCCGACCGTCACTGGGCCTATAAGCGTGAAGGTTTGCCTTGCTTGAACTGTGGCACAAATATTCGTCTCGATGAGATGGCAAACCGCAAGCTTTATTGGTGTCCTTCGTGCCAAACTTGAGCCATGCAGCTCACCCTCACTAATGCACGTATCCCTGGTGAACGTGGTCTGATTGGCAGCTTGATCAACGTTGTCATCACCGACGGAGTCATCAGCGACATCCAGTTCGTGGGGGCAACGGGCGCTATCAACCTCGACTTTGATCCAGAGGGCGAGGTCGTTGACCTCGGTGGTCGTTTCCTCATTCCCGGAATGTGGGACACCCACACCCACTTCACCTCGTGGTCGATGCTGTTGCAGCGCCTGAACTTAGAAGGTGTTGAATCTGCACAGGAAGTGGGGGAGAGAGTCAGGGCACGTCACCTCACCCATCCAGGAACGATGGTCGGCTTTGGTTGGCGAGGAAGTTTGTGGGAGCAGGAACCACACTTCAGCATTCTTGATCAGGCCTGCCCTGATGAAGAGGTGTATCTCTTCAGTGGGGATGGCCACAGTGTGTGGCTCAACTCGAAGGCTCTCGAAGTTCGCGGGCATGCTGGGCACCCCACTGGGTTGCTTGTGGAAGATGACTGTTTTGCTATTTGGGGCTCACTTTCTGACTTAGGGCCCGAAGAGCTCGACAACGCAGTTCTTGAAGCGTCGAAGGTCGCCGCAGCGCGCGGAATTGTCGGCATTGTCGATTTCGAAATGGGCTGGATTTTGCCCGATTGGCGTCGCCGAATCGGCAACGGCAATGACTATCTTCAGGTCGAGTTCAGTGTCTACACCGAACACCTCGACCGTGCTATTGAGACCGGTTTGCGCACCGGAGACGTCATTGCCTCCACTGAAGGTTTGCTGCGCATGGGTAATTACAAACTCATCTCAGATGGGTCACTCAACACACGCACCGCCTTCTGTCATGACCCATATCCTGGACTCACCGGAAAGAATGCCCGTGGCATGCTCAATGTTTCCTATGACGAACTTGTCTCGTTGATGAGCAAAGCCAGCGCAGCTGGCATCAATTGCTCCATCCACGCCATCGGCGATGATGCCAACACATTTGCCCTCAACGCTTTTGAAGAAGTGGGCTGTGAAGGGACGATTGAGCACGCACAGCTCTTGGCCTGGGGAGACATTGAACGCTTTGCCAAGCTCGGAGTCGTTGCTTCGGTGCAGCCTGAACATGCCATGGATGACCGGGATGTTGCTGACGTATTGTGGGCAGGTCGGACAGACCGTTGTTTCCCTTTTGCCACGATGCTGGAAGCCGGCGTGAAGCTCTCGATGGGCTCCGATGCTCCTGTCGCTCCTCTCGATCCTTGGTTTGCAATCGCCTCAGCTGTTGAGCGCACCCGTGATTCTCGTGAGCCATGGCATCCTGAGCAGCGTATTGAGCCGCAAGCAGCACTTGATTCCTCTACTCGGACACGTGTTGCTATTGGTCAGCGAGCTGACCTCTGTGTGGTGGATATTGATCCGCTCTATGCCTCAGTAGAGGAACTGCGCACGATGCCCGTTGCTGCAACATTGCTTGCTGGTCGATTCACTCACAACACGCTGTAATGATCTCGACGAAGACTAAGGTCGCTACGCGACAGAGAGGTTATGGGCGGTTTCTTTACCCAGGCTTGGGCGTGCTCGTTGTGTTCTTCTTTGGCATGTTCTTCTGGAACGTGGGGATAGGCCTGCTCAAGTGGCCTGGTTACGGACCAGCCAAGTGGGTGGGGCTTGATAACTTCCGCATCATTTTTGAAAACAAGGACTTCTGGGAATCTTGGATTCACGGTGCGTTCTATGTGATTCCGTTCTCACTCATTCCTACCGCTTTAGGTTTGGTTCTCGCCGCTGCCACCTATGAAGGGTTTGTAGGGAAGTTTGGTTCCACGTTGGTTCCTGTTGCGCGGACTGGTTTCTTTCTGCCACAAATTGTTCCCATTGCTGTTTCGGGCATGATCTGGATGTGGATGCTCGATGGTTCGGGCGGTGCGCTGAACACTCTGCTGGAGCAGATGGGGCTGGATTCACAAACCAAGGAATGGTTGCGTGAACCCGACACTGCGCTAATTGCTGTTGCCTTCTTCATGCTGTGGTTGCAAACAGGTTTTGCTTATGTGGTTTTCCTTGCCGGCTTATCGCGGCTCGATCCTTCTGTGTTGGAGGCATCGCAGCTAGATGGAGCTAGCTGGTCACAGCGCTTGCGCTGGATTACCGGACCTTCTTTGCGACCTGAGGCTTTCGTGGTGCTGTTGTTTTTGACCGTGGGGGCGCTCAAAGTCTTTGCTCCCGTGTTCTATCTCACCGGTGGTGGACCTAACGGGGCCACCATGTCACCGGCAACATTCGCTATCGATAGCTTCTTTGGCGGTGCGTCTGTAGGTATTGGTTCTGCCCTAGTCACCACCCTTGCCCTCATCATCGCCCTGTTCTTAGGACTTGTGTTCCTCATCGTGAAACTGCGTGCTCGTGGGGTGAAGCAAGATGGCTAGAACTATGCAGAGAACTTTGTCGCGTTTGCCCAGAAGGCTCGTAGTTCTTTTGGTGATTGCCTGTGCAATCTTGTGGTTGTTGCCCGTCATTATGGTTGTTCTGGCATCGCTGAAGAGCAGTCAAGATTTTGCTTCCAGTGGGTTCCTGGAATTGCCGAAAGAGATTGCCTGGACAAACTTCGACATGTTCTTCGGTGGCATCAACATTGGGCAGAAGATTCTCAATTCCTTCACCATCAGCTTGGGTGCTGTGGTGATCAGTATCCTGATCGCCTTCCCTGTTGCCTATGCGGTGAGTGTGGGTAAGCATCGTCTGCGCCCACTGGTCATCACTCTCAGTGTGTTGATTTTCCTTCTGCCCGTGGAGTCTGTGGCGTTCCCCATTTACTTGCTCTCGAAGATGACCGGCCAATACGGCAGTATCTGGTTCTTGATTGCTCCGCTGGGAATTATCGGTAGCGCGTTTGCCATTTTCTTGCTTGCCAATGTGATGACTCACATCCCTGCCTCATTGCCTGAAGCGGCAGAGATTGATGGAGCGAATAAGTGGCAAGTGATGTGGAAAGTGGTTCTGCCGCTGATGACCCCCACAGTGCTGACTGTGGCATTGCTGCTGTTCGTCAATAACTGGAATGAGTATCTGCTCACCCTGCTGCTTCTGCCTGATACCGAAAGCCAGACTGTGCCGCTTGCTATCTCGATGGTGAACTACGGCCAGTTTGGCGGTGCCCCGGGTGAGCTCGTTGCGGCAGCAAGTGTTCTCGCTGCGCTGCCCTCGTTATTGGTTTTCTTGTTCTTCCAGCGCACTTTGGTGCGAGGAATCACCGCGGGAACGCAGTAGTTCTTCATTGAGTTGATGGGGGAGTCATGAAGAAAAACGAAGAACTCGATGATGATCTGAACATCGAAGAGGCCATGGAAGACGATGGTTACACTTCGGGCAC
The DNA here is from genome assembly GCA_041158725.1 of Actinomycetota bacterium. GTDB lineage: Bacteria > Actinomycetota > Actinomycetes > Actinomycetales > Microbacteriaceae > Aurantimicrobium. The sequence continues at coordinate 11,583 of JBEBAV010000029.1, read as the reverse complement.
TGGCATTTTTGGAACTATTGCCGTTGGGATTGCTCACTTCTTTGGATACTTTTTTCGCTAACGCGCATGCACTGTTGCTAGCTCGTCCCAGCGAGTAGTGGCTCGCAGGGAGAGTAGCTCTCTTTTCATTTCCCACTCTCGGCGTGATTTGAACCCTGCGGCGCCTAAGCCAATGCTGAAGGCGCCGTGCTTCTCCATTACGCTGTCGAGCACTTCGCCGAGCTGTCTGCTCTCATGAATGGGGGTAAACAGGTCGAGGTATTGGTGGGAAGTCTTCGGGCTCACATCATGCAGCATGATCCCTGCCCGCACATACTTCCGACCATCCTCAATACAGTCGAGCAAGACAGAGCTCGATGCTCTCAAAATCTCCACCGGATCATTGGTGGGAACCGAGAATACGGCGTTTCTGTAGGGGGAGTGGAAGGGTTCATTGGCAAAGCGGGACGTGCCCGCAAAGCAGGTCAATGCTCCGGCCACAGAGCCCTGCTTGCGCAAGCGTTTACTCACGCGCTGGGCATAGACCGCCAGAACTTCTTCCATCTGCTTACGCGTGGTCACCGGCGTGGCAAAGCTACGTGAATACATCACCTGGTTCTTCACCAGACGCTCACCTTCGAGCTTGATGCAGTCAATGCCGCGCAGCTCATAGAGTGAGCGTTGCACCACCACGCCAAACTTCTTCTTGATGCGGACCGGGTCGGCATCCCGGAGGTCTTTGATGGTGTGGATGCCGATGCTGTTCAGCCGTTTACTCAGCCGCCTAGCAATGCCCCAGATATTGTCCACGGGGAGGGAAGCCATGATGTGGTCGAGCTGTTCTGGGGTGAACTGGTCGAGATTACACACCCCGTTCAAGCCCGCAGATTTCTTTGCTCCGCTGTTGGCTAACTTGGCTTGAGTCTTAGACCGGCCAATACCCACACACACTGGCAGACCCAGCTTGTTCTTAATCGCTGCCTTGATCTCGTGACCTATCGCAATGAGTTCCTCAGGTGTTCCCTTGAGTTCAAGGAAAGCCTCGTCCACGCTATAGACCTCCACGTTGGCCGAGAACTCATGCAGGATGCTCATGACCCGTGACGACAGGTCGCCATAGAGCTCATAGTTGGACGACTTTGCTACCAATCCCACGGACGGCGCCCAGGCAGAAATCTTGAACCAGGGAATCCCCATCTTGACCCCGAGCGCTTTGGCTTCTTTGCTCAGTGCCACCACGCAGCCGTCATTGTTGGAGAGCACCACCACAGGTTTACCTTCGAGGCTCGGGTCGAACACGCGCTCGCAGGAGGCAAAGAAGCTGTTGACGTCAACCAGGGCAATGCGGCGCTGTGACGGGGGAAGTGAATTAGACATGGTGCAGACACCTCGTGACAACACCCCAAATGGTGAGTTCACTGAGGGTGTCCACCGAAATATCGGGATAGCGGGGATTTTCTGCTTTCAAGAGAACGCGTTCGGAGCGAATGAATAACCGCTTGAGAGTGAGCTCACCATCGAGCACTGCCACCACGACGTCACCGTCGCGAGGTGTCAGGGCTCGATCCACAATCACTTCATCGCCGTCACTAATTCCGGCGTTTTTCATGCTGTCGCCAGCAACCCGAACAATGAAGGTCGAATTGACGTCCTTGATCAGGTGGGTATTTAAATCCACTCGGCCGTCAAAATAATCTTGCGCGGGGGAGGGAAAACCTGCTTGAACGGCCGTGGAGGCAGCCAGAATCGCCGGAATGGACTCTCCCGACAGTGGTCGAACCACTAATTCCAGGTGCTGTTGTGCCATGCGGATCCCCTCCTGCTATTCGAATATATCTTCGAATAGTTGAGCATAGCCCACGGACAGTGGGTGTTGTCTAGTCAAGATTTTCACCTGAGGGGAAATAAGAAATCCCCCGGAATTCCGGGGGATTTTCTCTATTTGGAGGGGATGACGGGAATCGAACCCGCGTAATCAGTTTGGAAGACTGAGGCTCTACCATTGAGCTACATCCCCGTGCAGTCCAACACCCTTCGGTGCGGGGCACTCGACCTATCTTATACGTTAGAGTGGTACTCGGTCATTTCGCCTCGGCGAATACCGGCCTTGCGAAGTTGTCTTCTGAATAACTGAGTGCAGGACCGGGGCGTAGCTCAGCTTGGCTAGAGCGCCCGCTTTGGGAGCGGGAGGTCGCAGGTTCGAATCCTGTCGCCCCGACCATATCCAGATCCATCACCATCAAGCAGGAGTACCCCTTCGTGAAGACCAAGGTCGAAAAACTCAGCAACACTCGCGCAAAACTCACCATCACGGTGACTGCAGATGAGCTGAAGCCAGCAATCAAGCACGCATACGAGCACATTGCTGAATCTCTCAATGTTCCCGGATTCCGTAAGGGCAAGGCTCCTGCCGCTCTGATCGACCAGCGCGTTGGTCGCATGGCTGTGCTTGAGCACGCTGTGAACGAGGGCCTCGAAGGCTTCTACCGCCAGGCGGTTCTCGACGAGAAGGTGCGCCCCATGGGTCGCCCCGAAGCAGACATCACCACCTGGCCTGCCGAGAAGGACTTCTCTGGTGACCTGGTTGTCACCATCGAGGTTGACGTTCGTCCCGAGGTCAAGCTTCCTCAGCTCGACGGTCTCACCGTTGAGGTTGAAGCAGCTGCTGTTTCGAAGGAAGATGTTCAGAAGGAACTCGACGAGCTGCGTAGCCGCTTCGGCACCCTCGTCACCGTTGACCGTCCAGCAAAGAAGGGTGACTTCGCTCAGCTTGACCTGGTTGCAACCATTGGTGGCAAGGAAGTCGACACCGCTCAGTCCATCTCCTACGAAGTTGGCTCCGGCGAGCTCATCGAGGGCATCGACGAAGCGATCGAATCGCTCACCGCGGGTGAGTCCACCACCTTCGAGTCCAACCTGCTCGGTGGCGACCACGAAGGCGAGAAGGCACAGATTGCTGTCACCGTGACCGCTGTCAAGGAGCGCGAGCTTCCCAAGGCTGACGATGACTTCGCTCAGATCGCATCTGAATTCGACACCATTGCTGAGCTGACCGAGAGCCTCAAGGCTCAGGCAGAGCAGCGCAAGGTTGCTGTTCAGGCTCGTGAAGCACGCGAGAAGCTCGTTGCCAAGCTCGTTGAAGAAGCGAAGATTGAAGTTCCTCAGGGCATCATCGATGACGAGGTGCACCGTCACCTCGAGGGTGAGGGTCGTCTCGAAGATGACAAGCACCGTGCAGAGGTCATCGAGGAGTCACAGACTCTTTTCGCTACTCAGATCTTGCTCGACACCATTGCTGAAGCTGAAGAAGTTCAGGTCAGCCAGGACGAGCTCACTCAGTACATCATCCAGGGCGCTATGCAGTACCAGATGGATCCTTCTGAGTTCGCCAAGATCCTCACCGACAACGGTCAGGTTCCTTCCATGGTTGCTGAAGTTGCCCGCAATAAGGCTGTCAGCATCATCCTGGGCAAGGCCAAGGTTGTGGACACCAAGGGCAAGACTGTTGACATGAGTGCATTCGCACTCGTCGAAGACAAGAAGGCTGAGAAGCCAGCTAAGACTGAGAAGGCTCCTGCTGAGAAGAAGCCCGCTGCAAAGAAGCCCGCAGCAAAGAAGGCCTAGTCTTTCGACAAGAACTATCAAACCCCCGCAGGGAACTGCGGGGGTTTTCTTGTTGCTGTGCAGATTTGTGGCGTGGAGGGGCGGACACTTTGTACTGGATAGGGCAACTCTCTTCGCTTCGTGGAACTCGGAAAAACGCCTGCTAAAGTAGGTACGTTTCCTCACGATTAAAAGGTTTCCATGCCCCCAATATTTGCCAGACTGTTATCGATCTGCACTGTAATTGGGGTCGCAGTTTTCGGGGGAATTAGTGCTGCACATGCCGTACCTGGTGACAGCATTGCGCTCTATCTCTCTGCTCCACTAGTTCAAGGTTCCGATGTGACAGGGGCTGGCTCCTCTACAGAGACATTTGATTCAATGACTGGCGCTGCATGGCCTGGGAATCAATGTCCTTCAAGTACGAATGTCGGCACAATTTCTGCTTCGACCCTGACTGGTGGTTCACCTGCGCCATCCGGGGCTTGCCGTATTTTGACTGCCCAGGGTTACGGCGGTGCTACTTCTACAACTGGATCGCCAAGTTTTGGAGGGAACGGTTCTGTATTTGCCGCGACTCTTTACCGTGCTCCAGATGATGCTGGAACAATCACTTTCAGTTTTCCCAATCCAGTTAAATATGTGGGTTTTTGGTGGTCCGCCGGTAACACGGGAAACGCAGTTGAGTTTTTGAGCGGCAACACTGTTGTCGCTACGTACAACTCTTCTGACATGATGACCTTACTCGGTAGTTATCCCTCTCCTTATCCTGGTTCAGGGGTGCTCACGTCTTTAGGAGGAGACGCTTACCCTAAGGGGCGTTACTACGGTAACCCTCGTGGTTTTACCTCAGTGACACCCAATACGCCTTCAAGCATTGATTCCAATTCTGTTTTTGCTTATTTCAATATTTTTTTGAATGGCGCTACGAGCGTGGATGCTGTTCGGTTTAGCGGCCAAGGTTTTGAGTTTGATAACCTCACAACTTCTACAGTTACTCAGACACCTTCAAACTCACTGGTCTTCGCGAACAGTGTGCTTGGAAAATCAGTTCAATTTTTTCCAAACCTAGCTGGCACATCTGGAACTATGCCTGCTCAAACTGATTCTTCAACAGCAACTCTGAACCAGGTAGCCTTCACAAAACCTGGATACGCATTTACAGGGTGGAACACTCAAGCCAACAACGGTGGAACACCATATGCTGATCAAGCCAGTTACAACTTTGCATCAGACATGGCACTTTATGCGCAATGGGCTCCTGCGACGTATGTCGTTACATATGACACTCAAGGTGGCTCGTCTGTTCCAAACGGCACATACTCAACTGGTGGCTCTTTGACGCTTCCTGCAGCACCAACACAGTCAGGTTTTTCTTTCAACGGCTGGTACCTTGCGCAAACTGGTGGTAGCCCTCTTTCTGGGACTTACTCTCCTCCAAGCTATGGGGCCCTTACGCTTTACGCCCAGTGGACAGCGCTTCCAGCTCAAGTTGTTTCTTGGTCACCTACAAACACCACATTGACGTCATCGCCGAGTGCTCCAAATTCTCAAGCAAGCACAACCGGCGACGGTACTATTGCGTACTCCGTTGTTCCAGGTGGAAGTTCTGATTGCAGTGTGAATTCTGTGACTGGGGCTATCACTTTTTCTAGATCAGGAACATGTACGGTTCGTGCGTTGGCAGCTGCGACAAACAACTACTCTTCCCATTACGTTGATAAAGTTTTCACCTTACAAACAGCTGTGCCCTCAGTTTCAGCTTCGCTGGCAATTACCGGAGCACATTTCTTCGCTCCCTTTGCAGCGGCAGTTATTGCGCTTCTTGTAGGTTCATTGTTATTTACGCGATCAAAAATTTACCCAAAGAGCTAATCGCTAAAGTGTGAGGACATGAGCAACAAAACTAACTAACAGGCTCATACCCAGGGTGAACATCACCACGGCAATGATGGCGTCTAGAACGCGCCATGCAGTTGCTTTCTTGAACACTGGTGCCAGGAATCGAGCGCCGAAGCCGAGTGTGCTGAACCAGATGATGCTGCCAGCCATTGCTCCTGCGGCAAACCACCATCGGTTTGCTTCATAAGTACCTGCGACAGAGCCCAGTAGGAGCACCGTGTCGAGATAGACGTGAGGGTTCAGGTAGGTCAGAGCGAGTACGGTACCGACAGCAACTTTGAGGCTGACCGCTTTACCACCAGTGTCGGTGTTGAGAACCTCTGGTTTCCAGGCGCGTTTGGCTGCCATTACGCCGTAGGTGCACAGGAAAACGCCACCTACTGCTTCGATCAGAAGTAGTAGCCATTCCAGCTGCTGAATGATGGCACCAAGACCGGCCACGCCAACAGCAATGAGCAATGCATCGGAGAGGGCGCAGATGACAACAACCACAAAGACGTGTTCTCTGCGTAAACCTTGCCGAAGAACATAGGCATTTTGTGCACCAATGGCGACAATCAGGGAGAGGCCAAAACCCAAGCCGGCGAGCGCAGCAGCGAGAGTGGGTGTCATGGTTCGAGCTTACTTGCTGGATATTCCCAGACGGGATTCGGCTATTTCTCAGTTTGGGTGGATTGACTAAGTGACACATCCACAACACACTTCGGGAGCTTTGAATGAACTGTCCAACTGATGGTGCAACACTCGTGATGTCTGATCGTGCGGGAGTAGAAATTGACTACTGCCCACAGTGTCGAGGCGTTTGGTTAGACCGGGGTGAATTGGACAAGATTCTGGAACGTTCAGTCAGTTTGAGCGCGCCTGCCGCGGCAGCCGCCCCACGCATGGATGCGTCACAACCTCGCTATGACAGCTACAACCAGGGTTATCAGAAACGACCCAAGAACTGGTTGAGCGAAATATTTGATTAGACCCCCAACGCCTCATTGGGAAGCCGAGCCCCCACGTCTCAGGGGGCTCGGCGCATTTAACCCGTCGCTGTGGGCGAACACCACTCCGCCTGAGGCGAACACTGCCGTGTTGGGGGCGTGTGCTCCACTAGATTCGAAACACCGCAAGAGAAATGTCTCGTGGTAGTTGAAATGGAGCTGACATGGCCGAAATGGTAATGCCGAACAATGTGTTTGAGCGCCTACTGAAGGACCGCATCATTTGGTTGGGTTCGGACGTGCGTGATGACAACGCCAACGAGATTTGCGCCAAGATGTTGCTGCTTGCTGCGGAAGACGCCGAGAAGGACATCTACCTCTACATCAACTCTCCTGGTGGTTCGATCACTGCCGGTATGGCGATCTACGACACCATGCAGTTTGTTCCCAACGACATCGTGACCGTGGGTATTGGTATGGCCGCCTCGATGGGCCAGCTGCTGCTGACTTCGGGTACCAAGGGTAAGCGTTACATCACCCCTAACGCTCGTGTTCTTCTTCACCAGCCCCACGGTGGCTTCGGTGGTACTGCTTCTGACATTCAGACTCAGGCACAGCTGATCAACTCGATGAAGCAGAGCCTGGCTGAGATCACCGCATCACAGACCGGTAAGACGGTCGAGCAGATCAACGCTGATGGTGACCGTGACCGCTGGTTCACTGCTCAGGAAGCTCTCGAGTATGGCTTTGTTGACCATGTTCGTGCATCGGCAAGCGACGTCGCTGGCGGCGGCGGAACCAAGACTGCGTAAGCGCCAGAGAAGATACGAGGACTAATCATGACTATCCCAACCTTTGGTGGAACCGCATTCAACGGCAACGCTCCTGAGAGCCGTTACGTTCTCCCCACCTTCGAAGAGCGCACCGCATACGGATACAAGCGCCAAGACCCCTACGCCAAGCTCTTCGAAGACCGCATCATTTTCTTGGGTGTTCAGGTTGATGACGCATCTGCTGATGACGTGATGGCTCAGCTGCTTGTTCTGGAAAGCCAGGACCCTGACCGCGACATCGTGATGTACATCAACTCACCTGGTGGCTCGTTCACTGCGATGACCGCGATCTACGACACCATGCAGTACATTCGCCCCCAGGTTCAGACTGTCTGCCTCGGTCAGGCAGCTTCTGCAGCAGCAGTGCTGTTGGCAGCAGGTGCTCCTGGCAAGCGTCTGGCCTTGCCTAACGCTCGTGTACTCATTCACCAGCCTGCAACTGGTGACGCCGGCCGTGGCCAAGCTTCGGACATTGAAATCCAGGCCAAGGAAATCATGCGTATGCGTGAATGGCTGGAGGAGACCCTGTCGAAGCACTCCAACCGTTCGGTTGAGCAGGTCAACAAGGACATCGACCGCGACAAGATCCTCTCGGCTGCGGAAGCACTTGAGTACGGTCTAATTGACCAGGTTCTCACCTCGCGTAAGAACGCGGCAATCAACGCCTAGTCACAAGAAATCTCAAGAAAACCCCGGCTTCGGTCGGGGTTTTCTGTATTTCGGCACGCCGAAGCGCCACATCCACAGGTGAACGGGAACGTCAGTAGTTCGGGTTAGGCTCGAATGTCTCGAAAAACAGACGTTCTAAGGAGTTGACCATGGCACGTATCGGCGAAAGCGCTGACCTGCTCAAGTGCTCCTTCTGTGGCAAAAGCCAGAAGCAGGTAGCTCAGCTCATTGCGGGCCCCGGCGTCTACATCTGTGACGAGTGTGTTGAACTCTGCAACGAGATCATTGAAGAACGTCTTGCCGAAGCCAACGAAGAGGACGTTATTGCAGATTTCGATCTGCCCAAGCCTCGCGAAATCTTTACCTTCCTTGAGGAATACGTCATCGGTCAGGAGCCTGCCAAGAAGGCACTCTCTGTTGCGGTCTACAACCACTACAAGCGCGTGCGCGCCGGTGAGGGAGTCAAGACCGCAGAAGATAAGGCCAACGAAGTCGAGATTGCCAAGAGCAATATTCTTCTCATTGGTCCCACCGGTTGCGGCAAGACCTACCTCGCGCAGACTCTTGCGCGTCGTTTGAATGTTCCCTTCGCTGTGGCAGATGCCACCTCGCTCACTGAGGCTGGCTACGTCGGTGAAGACGTCGAGAACATTCTCCTTAAGCTGTTGCAGGCAGCTGACTTTGACGTCAAGCGCGCTGAACAGGGCATCATCTACATCGATGAAATCGACAAGATCTCTCGTAAGGCAGAGAACCCTTCGATTACGCGTGACGTATCCGGTGAAGGTGTTCAGCAGGCTCTGTTGAAGATCCTCGAAGGAACCGTTGCCTCCGTTCCACCACAGGGTGGTCGTAAGCACCCCAACCAGGAGTTCATTCAGCTCGACACCACCAACGTCTTGTTCATCGTTGCCGGTGCATTCGCTGGTCTGGAAGACATCATTCAGTCTCGTGCGGGAAAGACCGGTATCGGTTTCGGCGCACCTTTGCAGAGCAAGGACGAAGCACGCGACTTCTTCGCCGAGGTACTCCCTGAAGACCTGCACAAGTTTGGTTTGATTCCTGAGTTCATTGGTCGTCTGCCGGTTATCGCAACCGTTTCACCACTAGACCGCAGTGCGCTGATTGACATTCTCACCGAGCCTAAGAACGCCCTGGTCAAGCAATACCAGCGCATGTTTGCTCTCGATAACGTTGAACTTGAATTTGAACCTGCCGCACTGGACGCCATCGCTGACCTTGCAGTCCTGCGTCAGACCGGTGCTCGTGGTTTACGTGCGATTCTGGAAAACGTTCTGGGTCCAATCATGTTCGAGGTTCCCTCAACGGATCAGATTCACAAGGTCATCATTACGGCCGAGTGTGTCACTGAAAATGCAGCGCCCACCATCGTGCCTCGCCTGACTCCTGCTGTCTCTGCAGAGCCTGAAGAGCCTGAAGAGCGCACTGCCTAGTCAGCACTGCTAACATTTTCTTATCGCCTGCTGGCGTGTAAGCGACTGCCGAGCCCGGCCCACGCTTCGCGGATAACGTCCTGTTGTTCTGATTGCGAATTGTGCCCCGAGGATTCTGATGAGTAACGCTTCACCTACTAGCTCCACAGAGTTGAACATTGGCGTGCCCCATTCTTTTGAGGTTTACCCTCCACGCAACCCAGATCTGCAAGAAGCACTCCACCGCACCATCCTGGAACTAGCTGCCTCGGGGCCAGACTTCATCTCTGTCACCTATGGTGCTGGTGGCTCCTCACGAGATGCCACCTTGGATTGCGTGAAATACATCCTTGCGAACACGGATGTTGAACCCATGGCTCACCTTACTTGTGTTGCCGAGTCTTATCAGGGTGCAAACGAGCTTGTGAGAACTTTTCTGGATGCTGGTGTGCGTTCATTCCTCGCACTGCGTGGAGACCCACCAGAGGGCACACAAGAGGGCGAGAATTTCCTCGGCGACTTGGGCAGTGCAGCAGAGCTCACACAGCTCATTCACCGTGTTCAGGCAGAGCGTGAGCCTTTTGTCTTTGAAGAAGAGCCTCGCTGGCATGCAGGTGCAACTCGTCTGAGCCAAAAGCGTGAGTTTGTCCGTATTGGTGTTGCCGCATTCCCCAATGGTCACCCACAGTCACGCTCAAAAACCCAAGACATTGATGTTCTACTTGCTAAGGAAGCAGCTGGAGCAAACCTGGCCATTACGCAGCTCTTCTTCCATGCTGATGACTATCTCGCTTTCGCTCAGAAGGCGAAAGAAGCTGGACTTCAGATGCCCATCATTCCGGGCATCATGCCCGTTATAAGTCCTGGACGTCTGCGCCGCATGATTGAGATCTCAGGTGAAGAGATGCCTAGTGATCTCGAGATTGCTCTCGAGATTGAGCCCACTCCAGAAGGACAGCGCGAGATAGGTGTTGACCACGCCATGAACCTGGCCAAGGAACTCATCGCTGGGGGAGCACCAGGTATTCACTTGTATGCGTTTAACCAGAGTGGTCCTGTGTTGGATGTTCTTCGCAGGCTTCAATAACTCTTTCAACATAAAAGGCCCCGCACGCTGTATTCAGCATGCGGGGCCTTTAGTCTGCGGGGTTTAGACCGAGCGAAGAACGGTCACGACCTTGCCCATGATGGTGGCGTGGTCGCCGAGGATGGGCTCGTAGTTGCTGTTACGGGGCAGTAGCCAGGTGTGGCCATCACGCTGGCGGAATACCTTGACCGTTGCTTCGTCATCCAGCAGCGCTGCGACGATGTCACCGTTCTCTGCGGTTTGCTGGCGACGCACTACGACGAAGTCACCGTCACAGATAGCGGCATCGATCATGGACTCGCCCTTGACCTTCAGCATGAAGAGTTCGCCCTGGCCGACAAGCTGGCGGGGGAGAGCCATGGTGTCTTCCGTGTTCTGCTCTGCCATGATGGGGCCACCAGCTGCGATCTGACCGACCAGAGGAACCTGGACTGCTTCACCCAGGGGGATGACGTTGTCGGCAACGGGTGCTGACGAGCGGGCAGCAGTGCCCTGGCCGAGTACTTCGAGTGCACGGGGGAGCTTGGGGTCGCGGCGGATGTAACCGCCGAGTTCGAGCTGCTGAAGTTGGTAAGTCACACTTGCCAGCGAGGAGAGTCCTACAGCGTCACCGATCTCCTGCATGGAGGGTGGGTAGCTGTTCTCGTCGATGTAGGCAGTGATGACATCGAGGATGAGTTGCTGCTTTGCACTCAATCCTTTGCGACGTTTGCTTTCGCCAGCTGGTGACTCAGTCATGGCATTTTCCGTTTCTGTTGGGGAAGTTCCAAGCCATCACACGTGAATGTCCGTGGCTCATGATGAACTTTTCTCAATACCGAAAGAGTATTCGAAGAATGTGAATAAAACAAACACATATTCGAAGATTCTTGAAGTATTTCTACAAACAACCTTCAATATGTACTTGACATTGAAGAAATACGAATATATCTTCGAAACATATCTTCGAATCGGGTTCTCCCGGCCGAGGGCCCGATTCGAGATATACACAAGGAAAAGGAGAATCTCATGAGCGCAGTACTCGCATTCACCGCACCAATCCACCGTCCCGTTGAGCCCGAATACATTGATGAGCCATGCAGCTCACACGGCAATGTCCGTGGGTCGCACCAGATTAACAACGTGACTTACGTGAACTTCCTCCCCGC
>JBEBAV010000028.1:0-6546 GCA_041158725.1 Actinomycetota bacterium | reverse complement strand
ACAACACCGATAAGCCAGGTGGTGGATTTGTGGGAATGGATAACGTCGTGGGTCGAGCATTTGTGTTGAGTTGGCCCATCAGCCATTGGGGTTGGCTCTCGAACTATCCTGAAGTTTTTGCTGACGTCCCAGACGTCACCGTCTCTAAGTAGTTCTCGTGGTTGCCGAACCCACTCTCGACGTTGAACTGGAACTGTTTGCTTCCGGATCAAGCCTGATTATTGGCATCGACGAGGTTGGTCGGGGTGCGATGGCAGGCCCTGTCATGGTGGGTGTGTGTGCACTCACGCCAGGGATCACAGAATTTCCTGCAGGGCTCAGAGACTCCAAGCTTGTTTCGGAGAAGAAGAGATCAAGCCTATTCCCCGAGGTTCAGCAGTGGGCTCCCACCGCCGTGGGTGAGGCGTCAGCGGCCGAGATAGATGAGCTGGGCATCACCGCATGTCTAGGACTTGCAGCTCGCCGAGCATTGATCTTGTTGCATGAGGTGGGCGTTCCGGTGGGGGAAGCAACTGTGCTCCTTGATGGCGCCCACGATTGGCTGAACCCGGCATTGTCCAGCAAGTTACCCGTGGTCACCCGAGTCAAAGCAGATCAAGACTGTGCTGTAGTTTCTGCTGCCTCGATTGTCGCGAAAGTCACACGCGATGAGCTCATGATTTCTCTGGATGCAGAACACCCTCAATATGGGTGGGCTTCCAATAAGGGTTATGGAGCTGCCGTACATATGGACGCCATCAAGACCATTGGACTTACCCCGTATCACCGAGCCAGCTGGGTGAAATAACTCTCAACTGTTAGACGTAGGATTGACTCACCATGGATGAAGAAGACTTCGACGACTACGACCGCGAGGCTGAGCTTGCGCTCTACCGCGAATACCGTGATGTAGTTGGCCAGTTCTCCTATGTGATTGAAACGGAGCGCCGCTTCTACCTCGCCAACGAGGTTGATGTGAAGCGCATCGATGCAGAACACGACTTCTACTTCGAACTCACCATGACCGATGTGTGGGTCTGGGATGTGTATCGCGCAGATCGCTTCGTCAAGAGCGTCCGTGTGTTGACCTTCAAGGATGTCAACGTGGAGGAACTTTCTTCCAAGGAGTTCGAACTGCCTAAGGAACTCGCTCTCGACGAGTAGTCCTCCACAGCAGTGGTGGTGCTGTTTAGCCTCACAATTGTTCTTCAAGAAGATGTGGGTCTTGGCTGTGAATAGATGATTCTCTTCGGAGGTCATCATGACAACAATTTGTGGTTTGCCCAGCCTGGCAGTCGAAGAGAACATGCGGCAGGTGATGCCCGTCGATTCCGATATCGAAACAATTGCCACCGGCTTTGCCCGAGCTGCATGGAGCACACTTATCGAGCCGGGTGATCGCGTTGCAGGGCGTCTGATTGGGATGTGTGGACCGGAGCGTGCACTGCAGTTTCTGATTGACCGTTTTCGTGCCGATGAAATCGTGAAAGAGTGTCTCGCCCTCGAAGAGCTCGAGATTGAACCAGCTCAGTTAGAGGAAGAGCTCGCTGAAGGAATCATGCGCTGGCAACCCCGGCTTAGCTCCGGAGATGCCCTCCAAGCCATTACACATGCGGCAGGTTTGGGGGCATTTGTTCTCACTCCTGAACACAATTGTTGGCCACGAGGAGTCAACGACTTGGGGCTTCATGCACCGGTGATGCTGTGGGGAAGGGGGCAGATATCCGCGTTGGAGAAGTTCGACACTTCACTCGCTGTCGTGGGTGCGCGTGCCTCGACGGGTTATGGCGAACACATCACGATGGAGACGGTCTCCGCCATAGCGGAGCAAGGAGTGTCAATAGTTTCAGGTGCGGCATACGGAATCGATGGAATGGCGCATCGTTGTGCACTCGCAGTGGGGGGAACCACGATGGCGTTTCTTGCTGGAGGTGTTGACCGGTTCTATCCCAGTGGCCATGATGCTTTGCTCACACGAATCGTGGAGACGGGTGTGGTGCTCGCCGAAGCACCCTGTGGTTATGCGCCCACGAAGTGGAGATTTCTTTTGCGCAATCGATTGATTGCTGCGTCAACACAGGCAACCGTCGTGATGGAGGCAGGGTGGCGTTCTGGTTCACTCAACACCGCCAACCATGCCGCTTCATTAGGCAGGCCATTGGGGGTTGTCCCTGGCCCTGTCACGAGCGCATCCTCCGCAGGGTGCCATCGTTTACTGCGTGAATATGACGCAGTGTGTGTCACAACAGCTTCAGAAATGCTGGAGCTTCTTCCAGGCCAGCCCTGAGCTTTGAGCGAGTCAGAACTTGCAGAAGTGGCTGAGTGAGGCATTCTTGAATGCATGCAGCTTGAGAGTGCCTTGGATGGCTTCATTGCCTACCTGGGCGCTGAACGTGGCTACTCGGAGCACACCATCAAGGCCTATTCATCGGACCTGCGGGATCTCGCACACTATGCAGAACGGAGGGCAGTCAAAAGCCTTGACGGCATCACCCTCGAATTCCTCCGTGACTGGCTCTATGAATCAGCGCAGACAGGATTGAGTAAGACAACGCTTGCTCGACGTTCAGCCAGTGTTCGGAGCTTCACAGCATGGATGCGTAGACAGGGACTCTCAAATATTGATGCAGGTGCCCGGTTAAAATCGCCTAAGTCGGATCAATCCCTACCTCGAGTCATCTCGATTCCTCAACTGGATGAGATTTTTGAGCACTTGGTCGACAATGCCAAAGAGGGGGAGCCCGTTGCTCTTCGTGATCTGGCCATCATTGAACTGCTCTATGCATCAGGACTTCGAGTTTCTGAACTAGTCGGCCTGAACCTCGGAGATGTGGATCTTGATCGACTTACGGTTCGAGTTATGGGTAAGGGCTCGAAAGAACGCGTAGTTCCTTTCGGCATCCCAGCTGCGTCTGCGTTGACTGATTACCTCACACGTTCACGCAAGATTCTGGTCGAAGGTAAACCTGCGACAACGTCGTTTTTCGTGGGTGCCCGCGGTGGAAAGCTCAGCACACGAAGCGTCTATGGTCTCGTTGCGTCATTATTGGAGCCTTTAGGTGGAAGTGGGCCAGCAGGTCCACACTCCCTCCGTCACACTGCGGCTACACACCTGCTCGATGGCGGTGCTGACCTACGTATCGTGCAGGAAATGCTGGGCCACGCCAGCATGGGAACGACACAGATTTACACTCACGTGTCGATGGAGCGACTTACTTCGAGCTACCAGCAAGCACACCCTCGCGCTTAGCTGCTGCTTTCATCTGCTGCTTGAACCATGCAGTGTCTGTTATGCGAGCCAAGACAGGTCCTGAGATCACAGTGATGAGCATGTAGGTCGCAGCAAGTGGAGCAATAAGGGGCTGAACTCCAGCCGAGACGGCCAAGCCCGCAATGATCACTGTGAACTCACCACGAGGCATCAGAGCCACTCCAGTACGCCAACGACCTGGTCGACCAATCCCTGCGCGCTTGGCGGCGAGGTAACCGGTGAGCACCTTGGTGCTCATTGTGACGGCAGCGAGCACAAGCGCCGGGAAGAAGACCTCTGGAATATCTGCTGGGTTGGTAGTAAGGCCAAAGAATACGAAGAAGATGGCTGCAAAGAGATCACGAAGTGGTGCCAAGAGTTTCTCCGCGTTGTGAGCAACCTGACCAGACAGTGCAATGCCCACGAGGAACGCTCCCACGGCGGCGGAGACCTGGACTTCAGCGGCAAGGCCTGCCACCAGCATGGTCAGACCCAGCACACCCATCAGAAGGGTTTCTGGCTGTTCTGAGTGGAAGATGCGAGAAAGCTTCTTGCCATGGCGCACGGCGAGGTAGAGAACGATAGATACCGACCCCACAGCAATGGATACCGTGATCGCGCCTTGCAACAGGCTGGCACCAATCACCACTGCGGAAAGAATGGGCAGGTAGAAGGCCATAGCAAGGTCTTCGAGGACAAGGACAGACAGCACGATGGGTGTTTCGCGGTTACCCAGTCGACCTAGGTCGCGCAAGACCTTTGCAATCACTCCTGAGGAAGACACCCATGTCACACCCGCCATGGCGAGGGCTGCAACAGGTCCCCAACCCATCACGAAAGCGAAGATTGCTCCAGGAATGGCATTGAGGAGACCATCCCAAACACCTGCACGGGCCGACGATTTAAGATTTCCCACAAGCTCTGTGGGGGAGTATTCCAAACCGAGCATGACAAGTAACAGCACAACTCCAAGCTCCGCTCCGGAGCTGAGGAAGTCTGTGCTTGCTTGCAGGGGAAGAATGCCACCAGAGCCGAACACCAGCCCTGCCGTCATATAGAGAGGTATGGGGGATTGACCGAATTTGATGGCGAGGCGCCCGAGCAAACTGAGGCCAAGGAGCAAAGCTCCCACCTCAATCAGCATCCAGGTCTCGTCATGCATGGCTAGACCTGACTGTGTGCGAGAAGTTTGTCGAGCTTGTCGAGACCTTCACGAGTTCCCACCGCGACGATGAGGTCATCCATTCGCAGAATCTCGGAAGGAGTGGGGGAAGCAATGACATCTTTCCCGCGAAGGATTGCCACAATCGACGTTCCCGTCTTGGTGCGGGCTTGTGTATCTCCCAGTGGGCGGTCCAGGAAGCGAGAGTCTGCAGGGAGCACCAGTTGTTCGGTGTAGAGGCCGATAGTGCCGTTGCCCAATCCAGAGAGTTGGCTGAGTAACGCAGCATGTCCTAGCAGATCGGAGAGAGCAGCTGCTTCGTCACCGGTGAGAGCAACAGAGCCAAGGATGGCGTCTGGATCTTCCGGGTCGTAAAGGGCAACTTCACGGTGGCCGTCGCGGAAGCTCAGGACGCCAATGTGCTGGCCGGCTTGCGTCACAACGTCGTGACGAACTCCGAAACCAGGGAGGTCAATTTTTTCGATGCGTACACCCATGCCTCCACGTTATCCCAGAGCTGAGTGCAGACCTTCCGTTACGTCGTTATCGAGGAAAGTGAAACCTGAACTTAATAAGACTTCTGGAGAGATCTTTTGGCTGGAAAGAAGAAGTTCACGACCTGCTTGTCCCAGCACGAGCGAGATGGCAAAGCCTGGGGCAGGGAACCAGTATGGGCGTTTGAGTAGCTTGGCTAGTGCCTTCATCACGGTGCCCGAGGTTGCAGGGGTGGGGGCAACAAGATTGACCGGTCCTGACACATTGTTTTCGATCAGGAAGGCCAGAGCACGTGCTTCGTCACGCAAGCTAATCCAGGGCCACCAGTCTTTGCCGCCAGCGAGAGGGCCAGACACACAGAGTGACGTTAGCAGTCGAAGTGGACCGAGAGCGCCTTTCTTTCCAAGAACCAAGCCTGTTCGGGCAAAAGCAACACGGGTGTGCTTTTCAGCTGGCTGGGCAGCTGCTTCCCACGACACCACTACGTCCGAGAGGAAACCCGATCCCCTGTCAGATTTCTCAGTGAGGACCTCATTGCCGCGGTTCCCATAGAAGCCCACTGCTGAGCCCTGCACGAGAACAGCTGGTTTCTTCTTCGCCGTCACAATCGCATCAACCAGAGTCGCAGTTGTCGAGAGGCGAGAGTAGAGAATCTCATGCTTTGTCTTCGCGGTCCAAGGCATCTTGCTGATGGTGGAACCTGCCAGGTTCACAATGGCGTCGATAGTGCCATGTTCTGCAGAGATGGCATCTAAGTCCACGGAAATGGCGCCAGGGTTCCACTGAATGTGGCCAGGTCCGGTAGATCGTGACAGCAGGAGAACCTTGTGTCCCTGCTCTTCAAGGATTGATGTGAGCGCAGTGCCAATCATCCCCGTGCCACCGGCAATTAGGACAGTTAACGAACGAGCCACGACAGCCTCCTGATCTGCAAGCGGCCGTGGCTCGTCTGTGTTCGAGTTAGGCAGAAGCGCTTCCGCGTCCCACGATACCGGCGCGAACCAGCAAGACATAGATTTGGCAGCCGAGGCAGTAGCCAAATACGGAGTTGAGGAATGCGGCAACGAAGGCGAATGCCACCGCAATGATTGCACCAGTGGTGATGCCCAGCAGAGCAAACACCAAACCAGCCAGTGAGATGATGAAACCAATCAGCTGCGCGAATGTGGGGGGCTTGGGATCTTCCAACTCGTTAGGAGCTGCCAGGCGTGGGCGAACCAGAGCCTTGAAGATGGCTCCATAGGGGTGCTTGGCAATACCTGCGAACGCTCCAATTGCGAAGATCAGGGTGATGTAGGTCAACAGAATGCCAGCGGGAGTGGCGAAGTTCTGTGCAATCGAGTTGCTGGTCGAGAGAGCCTCAGGGTTAGCCAGCAGGAAGATCAACTCCACGGTGAGGGTGATCAAGGTAACGGTTGCACCGAAGCGGGGACCGCGAGGGTCAATACCCTTGGTACCGGGCTTAGCTGCGAGGGGGTTGGACTTATTAGATGACATAGCTGTCGTGCTCTCTCTTGATGGCGATTTCCAAACCAGCGGTAACTGCTTCGGGTCGTGGGGATCCCCCGATGCGAGCGGCAATGGCGCCACTGTCATCGAGGATAAAGGTTGTGGGGGTTTGCAAGATGTTGAACTTCTGTGCCAGATCTTGACGGTTAGT
>JBEBAV010000027.1:0-2544 GCA_041158725.1 Actinomycetota bacterium | reverse complement strand
GGGCGGTGCGCAGCAGCGCAGACTTTGTCACCACAGGTGTTCCAGAAGAGTTATCGACTTCCATCTGGACAGTGAAGAAACCGGTGGGGTGTTCAACTTCAACTTCCAAGCTGGAACCAATGCTGTCCAGTCCTGCAATCTGGGCAGCAACACTGCCCTCGAGCATGCAGGCGGTGGCAATAGAAACAGCACCCAGAACACCGATGCTTTCGTGCACGCGGTGAGGAATGAAGGTGCGAGTGGCAACCAATCCGCCCTCCTTGGCTGGAGCAAGCAGGCTCATCTTGGGCACGGTCTTGTTGGTCACGTCCCCCAGGTTCATCAGAGGGCCAACGACCAGGCGAATCTCTTCCACGCGAGCTTTGAGCTCCGAGTTGGCTTCAAGCTCGGCAGGAGACTCATACCCAGTAATGCCAAAGTCTGAGGCATTCAGGCAGACAACAGGCATGCCGTTGTCCACGCAGGTCACCTGGACACCCAAGACCTCATCCACCACATTGCCAGTGGGAAGTAGAGCCCCACAGCTCGAGCCAGCAACATCTTCAAAGTTGATGTTGATAGGGGCGTGGGTTCCCGGAACACCGTCAATACGTGCCGTGTCGGCGTAGTTGACCACGCCACCGGGAGTCTCGACGAAGGCGGTTGCCTTCGAGTCGGTGTTCTCCATGTAAATCGCAACGGGGGTGATGCCTTCTACTGCGGGGACAAGCCCCTTTTCAATGGCGAAAGGCCCCACGCCAGCAAGGATGTTGCCGCAGTTTTGCTGGTCGCTCACCTCTGCCCGGTCAGGCCACACCTGCAAAAACAAGTAGTCCACGTCAATACCGTCACGATCAGACTTCTTCACCACGGCAACCTTGGAGGTCAGCGGGTGTCCCCCACCCATGCCGTCAATCTCCCGCACATCTGGCGAACCCATCGCAGCGAGCAGGAAAGTGTCACGAGCTGCGCGGTTTGTGGGGAGATCACTTTCGAGAAAGTAGAGCCCCTTCGAGGTTCCTCCACGCATGACAGCGCAGGGAACTGCTATTTCAGAGTTATTCACCCGCGTAGTCCTCATAGACGAGACCCTTAGCGGCGAGCTTTTCACGCATGTTGTAGATGTCGAGGCCAAGCTCACCAGCGGCCAAGCGCTTGCGCTTATCTGCTTCATTTGCCTCACGAGCACGTGCTGCTTCAAGAACACGCTCTGCGTCTTCGCGGCGAACCAAGCACACACCATCTATATCGGCCACGATGACATCACCCGGGCGAACCAACTGGTCAGCCATCAGGATCGGGGTCTGGACGTTTGCAATGGTTTCCTTGACGGTTCCCTGCGAGCTAATGGTCTTGGACCACACAGGGAAGCCCATCTCGGTCAGGGTTGCGACGTCACGCACGCCTGCGTCAATGACGAGACCACGCACGCCGTGAGCCATCAGGCTCTCGGCGAGGAGGTCACCAAGGTAGCCGTCATCGCAGGGGCTGGTGGGGGTCACGATGAGGATGTCACCGGGCTGTGCTTGTTCGACGGCAACGTGGATCATCCAGTTGTCGCCAGGGGCAACTTCACAGGTGAGTGCATTGCCGGCAATCATGGCGGGGAAGATGGGGCGCAGGCGTCGGTTCAGCAGGCCGATACGGCCCTGTGCTTCGTGCACGGTGGCAGAACCGAGGGCGGCAAGACCGTCCACAATCTCCAGTGGGGTACGTGGTGTTCCTCGAACGACGCGTGCCATGATTCTCCTTCGAATTAACGCAAATAAGCCTGTACCTAGACAACTGCATCGAAGGGAATAAAACCAAGGAGCCTTCCGGATAGTGGAAGGCTAATCTCGAGAGATTAGGAGCCAGCTTGAAGCCGAGATGCATCACCCAAACCAGCTTCAACAAGCTTTCGAGAAAGTGCAGCACCGGTGACCTGCATAACGGGCACGAGTTTGCCCAAATCTCGACCATCACTTGGCGCAACAATGCCCAGTGCGGCGATGACATTGCCGCCCTTGCCTCGCAAGGGCACAGCAATGGAAACCGCACCCTCCGCGAGCTCTTCCTGAGTCTTGGCAAAGCCCTGAACCTTGATGGTTTTCAGCTGTGTTTCCAGAACACCTGGGTCAGTAATGGTTTGGTCGGTGAAGCGATCCAGAGAATTCAGAACAGCTTTCTGCAGTTCCGCATCCCCATGAGCCAAAAGCACCTTCCCCACGCCCGTGGCATGGAGAGCAAGCCTGGAACCCGGTTTACTGATGACTTCAAGGGTTCTAGAGCCGGCAATACGTTCCACAATCAAACAACGAAGACCATCCAGAACGGCGATCTGCACGGCATCGTTGTGGAGTTGGTAAACATCTTCCATATAGGGAAGAGCAACCTCACGAAGCTCGGAGTGAACCGAAGCTAGCAGTCCTAAACGCCAGATCTTGCTGCCGATTTCGTAGTCACCATCAGAGCCACGAACCAGCGCATTCTGATTCTCGAGTTCATGAACAAGGCGGTGAACGGTAGTCAGGGGCAACTGGGAACGTCGAGAAATGGAGGCAAGAGATTGCCTGCGGTGTTTGG
>JBEBAV010000026.1:0-8852 GCA_041158725.1 Actinomycetota bacterium | reverse complement strand
TCTGGTGGAGGGTGTTCGCCGCAAGGGGCCAATCATCCGTACTGACAGCATCATTCTGCGTGGTCGCTCGGGCACGATCCGACGCGTTCAGGCTGACTATCGTGCTGACCGCTGGCTCGAGGTCTAAGACTTTAGGGCAAGTTCTGCGTCAACCATGCGGTTGCGACGCAGAATCAATGCTGCGGGCACGTTGAGCGTGACCGACACAACCAGCAGGGTTGTGAGTACCACGGTCCAGCTGTTTGTTGAGCTGTAGAGAACCCCCATTAGCGGTGGTGCCATTGCTGCACTCAAGTAAGCAACAATCTGAGCAAAACCACTCAGCGCCATAGAGCTGCGCACGCTCTCTGTTCGCAGATTGACGAGTGTCAGTGCCAGTGGGAACTCCAAACAACCTGTTCCGACGATGGCAACCCAGATCCATGTTCCGTGGGTGGGGAACAGTAGAAGACCCAAATATCCCACGATAAAGAACGCACTACCGAGGGTGACAAGCCAGTGCACATGCTTACCCATGCGCTTAGCCAGGCCGGGAGTCACAAAGGCTAGGGGCAAGCCAATGCCGGCAAACAGAGCCAGCAGGGCACCTGCTTGTGCGGGAGTGACGCCCGCAATATCAATGAGAATCACCGGCATCCACGCATACATGGCATATCCGGTAATGGAGGAAACAGCCAGAACTAAGCCCACAGACCATGCCGTGGTGGAGCGCCACGGGTGAATCGCTCGGACCAATGGTGCTTCTTCAGGAGCATCGAATGTGCTGTCTTTGCGGTGTGAGCGGTATTCAAGAATCCAAGGAATCAGGGCAATCGTGGCGATAACTGCCCATTGCAGCAGGGATCCACGCCAGCCCACAGCATCAGCGACAGGTACTGCGACGAGTGCCGGCAAGAATGCACTAATCGACATGATGGACATGTAGACAGAGGTCATCAAGCTGACGCGGTCGGGGAAGTATTTACGAACCACCGGTGGCATAGCCACGTTGGCAAAGCCCATACCGAGCAATGCAGAGAGGGTTCCAATGGCCAGAGTCTGCCAGTTGACTGACGCCGCGCGAATGACATGGCCACTAATCATCAGAAGCAAAGCGACGATGAGTGTTCTTTCCAGCCCAATACGCTTCTCGACACGAGGGGTGAGCACACCACCGGTGGCAAAGCTCAGAGGTGCAATCGCGCCCAGAAGAGCAATGGCAGCAGTGTTGAGTTCATAGGTCTGGCTGATGATCGGGATCAGTGGAGACAGTCCCGCCACAGCAGCACGCATACTGAAAGCCACGAGAGCGATACCCGCAAACGCTAAAACGCGCCCTGCCAATAAGGCACGAGGCGCGTTAGCTGATGGGGAACTCACGTTCCCATCTTGGCACTAGCTGGGGAGACCGTTTTCATCGGGGTCTACGAGCTCACCAGCGGTGAGTGGCTTGGGAGCATCGTGAACTTCAAGCCCTTCAGAGAGAATCTTGGTGGGATCGATGCCGGGGAACTTACGAGCGGTGGAGAGCACGCGAGTCTCCAGTGAAGAAATAAAGCCGTTGTAGTGCTTGACGGTGTTCTCGATCGCCTTACGCAGATCTTCGGTGTGCTTGGTCATGGTGCTCAGACGTGAGTAGATCTCGTTACCCAGATCGAAGAGCTTCTTGGCTTCGTCAGTGACGACCTGCTGCTGCCAGGTGTAGGAGACGGTCTTGAGAACAGCCCACAGGTTGACCGGTGATGCCAGCGCTACACGCTTGCCGAAGGCGTAATCCAGCAGAGTGGGATCTGCTTCTAATGCCGAGGCCAGTAGAGATTCGCTGGGGATGAATGCCAAAACGAATTCAGGGCTGAAGTCAAAACCATTCCAGTAACTCTTGGAGCTCAGAGCATCCACGTGAGAGCGGACGGCCTTCACGTGCTGATCCATGAGGCTCTTTCGACGAGCGGCCTCTTCACCTGTAGCCGTAATGGGAATCTGGCTGGCTTCGAGGTAGGAGTTGAAAGGAACCTTCGCGTCAATGACGATGGTCTTGCCGCCTGGAAGGTTGATCACCATGTCTGGGCGGATGGTTCCGCCATCGGTCTTCATGGTGGTCTGAGTGTCGAAGTCCACATGAGCGGTGAGGCCAGCAACCTCGACCAAGCGACGCAGCTGCGCTTCACCCCAGGTGCCGCGGACGCTGTTTGAGCTCAGTGCTGACGCAAGTGACTGGGTGGTGGCGCGGAGTTCTTCGCCGAATTGGCGAGTCTGAGTCAGTTGCGCAGAGATCTGGCCGTACTGCTCTTGGCGCTGGTTCTCCAGGTCGTTAACTTTGGCCTGCATGGCTTGCAGAGTTTCCTTGACTGGCGCAAGTGCTTCCAGCACCTTGTGCTCTTCTTGAGCGCGCTCAGTGTCTTCCTGAACGCGGCGGTCGTTTGCTTTACGAAGGTCTGCAATGAGGTTTTCTAGGCTGGCAATCTGCTCATCTTTGCCTTCGATGCGTGCTTCTGCAGCAGCTGCGCGCACAGCGAGATCACCCGCATCGGTGGGCAAACCCTTGCGGGAGCGAAGAGCCCACCCGATAGAGATGCCTGCAATGATGCCAGCAATTAATCCGAGCACTAGAAAGAGAACTGAATCCATACCCTTAGTGTGTCAGCAGCTACTGACAAATCCTCGTTGCCACGGTTAGAGTGAGTGAGCACAGAAGGAATTGATATTCATGTCACAACTCCCCGTTGTTCCACACTGGATTGATGGGGCAGAGCGCCCCTCCACATCCGGCCGCACCGCTCCTGTTTTTGACCCCGCCCTTGGTGTCGAGACAAAGCACGTCGCACTTGCTAACCAGGCAGAAATTCAGGCAGCCATTGCCTCTGCCAAAGCAGCTTTCCCCGAGTGGAGAGACTCTTCACTAGCAAAGCGCCAGCAAATCATTTTCAAGTTCCGTGAGCTGCTCAATGAGCGCAAGGGCGAACTCGCAGAAATCATCACCTCCGAGCACGGAAAGGTGCTCTCCGACGCCATGGGTGAAATCACTCGTGGCCAGGAAGTGGTCGAATTCGCTTGTGGCCTGAACCAAATGCTCAAGGGTGAGTACTCGGAGAACGCTTCAACCGGTGTAGACGTCTACTCCACTCGCCAGCCCCTTGGTGTTGTGGGTGTGATCTCTCCGTTCAATTTCCCTGCCATGGTTCCCATGTGGTTCTTCCCCGTCGCAATTGCTGCCGGAAACACGGTGGTCTTGAAGCCTTCCGAGAAAGACCCCAGCGCAGCTATCTGGATTGCCAAGCTTCTGAAAGAGGCAGGACTTCCTGACGGTGTCTTCAACGTCCTGAACGGTGACAAGGAATCCGTTGATGGACTGCTTGAACACCCTGATGTTCAGGCCATCTCCTTCGTGGGGTCAACACCTATTGCGAAGTATGTCTATGAAACCGGTGCCAAGAACGGCAAGCGCGTTCAGGCTCTCGGCGGCGCTAAGAACCACATGCTGGTTCTGCCCGATGCAGACCTCGACCTGGTTGCTGACTCCGCTATCAACGCAGGCTTTGGTTCTGCCGGTGAGCGCTGCATGGCTATCTCTGTTGTTGTGGCTGTTGAACCTGTTGCAGACGCTCTCATTGAGAAGGTCGTCGAGCGCATGGGCAAGCTGACCACCGGTGACGGTCGTCGCAATTGCGACATGGGACCCTTGGTGACCAAAGTTCACCGTGACAAGGTCGCCTCCTACATCGATATTGCGAAGGAAGACGGAGCGACGGTTGTCGTGGACGGCCGTGAGCAGGAATTCGACGGCGCAGCCGACGGTTTCTGGCTTGGTCCCACCCTGATCGACAACGTTCCCACCACTTCTAAGGTCTACACCGAGGAAATCTTTGGTCCCGTGCTCTCTATCGTTCGCGTGAAGAGCTATGACGAAGGTGTTGAGCTGATCAACAACGGCGCGTTCGGTAATGGAACCGCGATCTTTACCAATGATGGTGGTGCAGCTCGTCGTTTCCAGAACGAGATCGAGGTCGGGATGATTGGTATTAACGTGCCCATCCCCGTTCCCGTTGCCTACTACTCCTTCGGTGGGTGGAAGAACTCACTCTTTGGAGACACCAAAGCTCACGGTGCTGAAGGAGTTCACTTCTTCACCCGCGGCAAGGCCATTACGAGCCGCTGGCTAGACCCTAGCCACGGCGGCATCAACCTGGGCTTCCCCCAGAACTAAGAACTCATGACAGCGACCACCGGAGTTATTAAACCCCGGTGGTCGCTGAGCTCTATTCTTTGGATTTGTGTGCTGGCCATCATGGCTGGTTTTCAAACCTGGCGCGGAGCCTATGTTGATGGCACACTCTTCTTTGCCCTGGCTGCGATGCTCATTATTGACCGCCTGACTGGCGGCCGCATCGTCATTCTGAAGAAACCTGTTGTGGCCCCGAAGGTTGTCACCCTCGGCATCACGGGTGTGCTCGGTGTTGTCTTGGTGCTTGCGCCACGACACAGCTGGATAGATCTTGTTGCCTTCATTGCTATTGGTGTGACGGTGTTGATCGTGGCGTGGGAACCAGCGCCTGAAAGGGTAAAGCGCCCCAAGAAAGCCATGCTCCGTTCTATGTGGTTCTGGTCTATGGCTGCAGTGGCGTTGTGCGTGTGGGAAGCCACCGCTTTTATTCTCAGCGTGACAGTGCCCCAAGGTTACGAAAACTTCCCCACCATTTCCGTGCTGCTTGACCCATTCGTTGAGAACCTCTGGGGCCGTGTGGTGTTTGTTGGCCTTTGGTTATCTGCCGGCTATGGAATGCTTCGGTTCTGGAGGAAGTCATGATCTGGAATCTGGTTGCAGCAGGTTATGTCCTCATCGTGGCTGTGGCCATCGCTGTTGAGGTCTTTGCTCAGCGCAAACCCAACACCGTTGCTCCACTAGGAGACATGCTCGATCACGTGATGAAGTCCAGAACTACACGGGTCGCTGTCATTGCTGCCTGGTGGTGGTTTGGTTGGCACTTTGCTTTTGCCGACACTGTCCAGCTGAACCTGTAAAGATTTACTTCAGTGGTCCGCTGGTCTCATCGAGTGCGTGTCGAATGTCTGAAAGTAGGTCGTCACATTCCTCGAGACCAACAGAGAGTCTGAGGTGACCATACTTCTTGAACACCTCGGGATAGTGTTCAGAGCCGCCACGGGTGTCGCCAGCAACATGAACAATCAACGATTCGTCATGCCCCAGTGAAAATGCGGAAGTAATGACCTTCAGATTGGAAACGAACGTGTTCTGAAGATCCGAATCGCCCTCAATGGCGAATGCGAGCATTCCACCGAAGCCACGACCTTCAAATAAGCGGGTGGCAATCTCATGTTCAGGGTGTGAAGTCAGGCCGGGGTAGTAGACATAGGCAACACGGGGGTCTTTTTCCAGCATTTCAGCAATGCGCTGGGCAGATTCCATAATCTGACGCATACGCAGGGGAAGAGTGACTGAGCCTCTCATGATGAGCCAGGCGTTGAAGGGGGAGATAGTTCCGCCAACATCTACCAGCGCATCTTCTCTGATGGCATCCATGAGCTCACGTGAACCACTAGAGACACCACCCATGGCATCACCATGACCGTTGATGTATTTGGTCAGAGAGTGGGTGACAATATCCGCACCGTGTTCAAGCGGGCGAAATAACGGCGGGGGAGTGTAGGTCGAGTCAACAGAAAGCAAAGCTCCACTCTCGTGGGCAATAGCCGCTATGGCATCAATGTTGGCAACCTTTGTGGTGGGGTTAGCCACAATTTCGGTGTGAACCAGTTTTGTTGTGGGGCGCATAGCTTGGCGAACGGCGTCGAGGTCACTCATGTCCACAAAAGTGGCTTCAATCCCATACTTCTTGGGAAGAAGTTCGGACATGAGCCGCCACACGGCCTGATAGGACGTGTCACCGACTACAACATGGTCACCCGTGTTGAGGAAAGTAAAGAAGGTCGCAAAGAGTGCTGAGACACCGGTGGTAAACACAACGGCATCCTCACCATGCTCCAAAGCGGCAAGTTTGCGCTGCAAGCCAACCTGGTTCATTCCTGAATTGCGGGTATAGGTCAGTGCACTTGTATCGGACCAATCAATCTCAGAAGGATCCTCGGGAAGAGTGTAAGCATTAGCCATCACGATGGGGGTGCGAACAGGTTCTCCCTCGTCGCCCATCACATTCCCAGCGTGAACCGATTGGGTGGCAAAAGACAAGCTCGACAGGTCTTGCTTGTCAGGGCGCTTTGCTGAGGGAGTTGTGGCGTTCATCACAGTTAGTCTGCTCGATAAACCAACCGGTTAGCAATTAACCAGTCGCGTTACCTGGCACCCAAGGCCCCACCCCACCGGTACGATTAACCCTTGTGGCTCTAACTATCGCAATCGTGGGACTGCCCAATGTCGGCAAGTCAACCCTGTTCAACGCTCTGACTAAGAGCACCGTTCTCGCAGCGAACTATCCGTTCGCCACGATTGAGCCCAACGTGGGAGTAGTCAACCTCCCCGATGAGCGTCTCGGCGTTCTCGCCGGTATCTTCGGCTCCGAACGCCTGCTGCCAGCCGCAGTGTCTTTCGTCGACATTGCCGGCATTGTGAAGGGTGCTTCTGAAGGTGAAGGCTTGGGTAACAAGTTCTTGGCCAACATCCGTGAAGCTGACGCTATTGCGCAGGTTGTCCGTGGATTCTCTGACCCTGACGTTGTTCACGTTGACGGCAAGGTCAACCCTGCCTCCGACATGGACACCATCAACACCGAGTTGATCTTGGCTGACCTCCAGACTCTCGAGAAGGCTATTCCTCGTATCGAGAAGGAAGTCAAGGGCAAGAAGGCAGAGCCTGTTGCTCTGGAAACAGCTCTCGAAGCACAGAAGGTGCTCAATGACGGCAAGCCACTGTCTTCCACCACCATTGATCTCGCTCCCATCAAGGAACTAGGTCTGCTCACCGCGAAGCCCTTTATCTATGTCTTCAATGTGGATGAAGAGGTTCTGGGCGATGACGCCAAGCGCAAGGAGCTTGAAGCTCTCGTGGCTCCTGCCAAGGCAGTTCTGCTCGATGCCAAGTTAGAGTCAGAGCTTATTGACCTTGACGCAGCAGATGCTGCAGAGTTGCTGGCCTCGACTGGTCAGGACGAGTCTGGCCTCGACCAGCTTGCCCGTATTGGTTTCGACACCCTCGGTCTTCAGACCTACCTCACCGCAGGTCCTAAAGAAGCACGCGCATGGACCATTGGTAAGGGCTGGAAGGCTCCACAGGCTGCTGGTGTGATTCACACCGACTTCGAGCGTGGCTTTATTAAGGCAGAAATTATCTCCTTCGAAGACCTCGTCGAGACCGGTTCTGTTGCGGAAGCTCGCGCCAAGGGCAAAGCCCGCATGGAAGGTAAGGACTACGTCATGCAAGATGGCGACGTAGTCGAGTTCCGTTTCAATGTCTAACGTTGTCTACTTTGTAGCCTCTTCACTTGATGGCTACATTGCGGACACAACAGGATCCATCGATTGGTTGACCCGCATCGAGGGCGCCCCCAATGAACTCACGGAAGCATTCATGAACACCGTCGGTGTTCAAGTAATGGGTTCAACGACGTATCAATGGTTGCTAGACCAGGAAGACCTTCTTGTTCACCCTGACAAGTGGCAGAGTTTCTTTGGGCAGATGAAGACCGTCGTCTTTAGTAGCCGCAATCTAGAAAAACCTCGGAATGCTGATGTTACCTTTCTGAACGGTTCAGTATCTGAGAACTTTTCCCATATTGCCGGTCTAGCTGGTAACCAGCAGATTTGGCTAGTTGGTGGGGGACACCTAGCTTCGCAGTTCTTAGATGCTGGGCTTCTTTCGAGACTTGAAATTACTTATGCCCCTGCAGTGCTTGGTGGGGGAACGCAGTTATTCAGTGGCGCTCACAGAGATTCACAATTCCTGGTGCGCGAAGTCCAAACACTGGGAAATTTCATTCATCACAGTATTGATGTTGTTAAGGCGTAGTCTCTACAAACCCTTAAGTTGTCCCCTGAAGGAGCTCGGAATGTGTGGAGGTTACGCGCTCGCGGAACCCACCGAAGTGCTGGAAGACGTCTTCAATGTTGACCTAGTGGGGGAGAACCTCCCCGCACCTAGCTGGAACATCAGACCTACCAATCAGGTGCCCATTGTTGTAGACACCATTGATGCCGAGGGTGGCCAGCGTCGGCGCTTAGAAAGCGCTCGCTGGTCTTTGATTCCC
This sequence comes from Actinomycetota bacterium, assembly GCA_041158725.1. Taxonomy (GTDB): domain Bacteria; phylum Actinomycetota; class Actinomycetes; order Actinomycetales; family Microbacteriaceae; genus Aurantimicrobium. Next base: position 657 of record JBEBAV010000026.1, on the reverse strand, counting down.
ACCTGGGTCAAGGGCGAACCACCCAAGTTCTCCACCTTCAACGCCCGTAGTGAAGATGCTGCCTCGAAGGCGTCATGGAGAGATGCCGTGAAGTCCAAGCGTTGCTTAGTGCCAGCCTCGGGGTATTACGAATGGGTGGTTGAAGGCGGAGTTAAAGTTCCGCACTACATTCACTCGGACAAGACGCTTGCTTTTGCCGGTTTATATTCATGGTGGCGAGCAGCGGAGACGGATCCGTGGATGCTGACGGCCACCATCTTGACCATGCCTACGGTGCCAGAGCTATCGGCTATCCACGACCGTAATCCGGTGCCGATTCCTGAAGAGTTCTGGACAACCTGGCTTGATCCGAAGATCGCTGGTTCGCAGAGCTTGGTGGATGCTGCTGTGGCGGTAGCAATTCCTGTCGCTGCCAGTTTGAGTGAGTATCGGGTTGGGCCCATCAAAGGCAACGGACCTGAGCTTATTTTGCCTGTGTGATTTTGACCGTCTTCAAAATCAATCCAGCACCATTGCGCATAATGAGCTTCGCATCAGGTGTGATCTTGGTCAGGAGCGGGTAGACCGCCGTTGCCAGCATCATGCCGATAGCCATCGCAAAGAAGGTCAAAATGGCCGTGTTAGCAACATCACTGAGATTCTTTGCCGCCTCTAGTT
>JBEBAV010000025.1:0-3842 GCA_041158725.1 Actinomycetota bacterium | reverse complement strand
GGCCAAAGACGTGCTTGTGGCCACGTGAGTATTCATTAGGAATGCGACGCCAGTCACCGGTAGACACAATCGCTGCACCAGTGTTGCCGTGGTAGCTGCGGTAGAACGAGATGACCTTGTCCCGGCCGGTGTGCAAGCGAGCCATGCGGATTGCGTTCTCGTTTGCGTCAGCACCACCGTTGGTGAAGAAAATTTTCTCAAAACCCTTGGGTGCGTGGGAGAGGATCTTCTGCGCCGCCAGTGCACGCATGTTGTTGGCGTGGGCTGGTGCCACGGTGGTGAGGATGTCTGCCTGAGTCTTGATGGCCTCAATCACCTTGGGGTGCTGGTGGCCAATGTTGACGTTGACAAGCATCGAGGAGAAGTCGAGGTAGGTGTTGCCCTCGTAGTCCCACACTCGTGAACCCTTGCCCCCGGCAATCACGAAGGGAGCAAGAGTGCCCTGTGCAGACCAGGAGTGGAAAACGTTACTGGTGTCTGCCTCGCGAACGCTGGCGTTATCGGCAGGGTGAAGCAGGGGTGATTCAGTCATGACTCTAGTTTCCCAACAATTCTTTGATTGCTTCTTCGAACACTTCGTGGTGCTTCTGGACATCTTCCACCGTGGTGGTGGGGCACATCAATGCCATGTTGTGGAACGGTGTCAGCAAGATGCCGCGGTTGGCTAGGTAGAGGTGGAGGAAGTCTTCCAATTCACCATCTGCCGCAGCGTTCGCCTCGGTGCCATTCTTGGGATAGGGCTTGGCAAAGCGGTATTCCGCGCGAGCACCCAGCTGGTTGATTGACCAGGGTAGGTCGTACTTATCAAACAGGGCTTGCACACCATCGTTGAAGACGGTGGCAGTGGCAATCATTTTCTCGAAAGCTTCCTCGGTGAGGACGTTCTCAAGCGTTGCACGCATCGCTGCAACGGAGAGTGGGTTACCCGCGAGGGTTCCACCCACACCACCCATGTCGACAAGGTCAAGGTCGGTGCGCGCCAGTGCCTTCTCGGCAAAGTCGGCGCTGAGACCATAGGCACCAGTAGGGATACCGCCAGCAATCGACTTACCAATCACGACAATGTCGGGCTCGAGGTTGTCGCGCTGGGTCATGCCGCCTGGACCTGCTGAGAAGGTGTGGGTCTCATCGATGATGAGCAGGGTTCCATACTTTCTGGTCAGCGCACGAACGCCCTCGTGATAGCCGGGGTCAGGAAGCACGATGCCGATGTTGGTCAGTGCAGGCTCTATCAGCACTGCTGCAACGTCTCCGTTGGCGAGCTCACGCTCAAGCATTTCGAGGTCGTTGAACTCTGCTACACGGCTGGTCTTTGTGACGTCTACTGGTTCACCCACGTTGCCGGGGCGGCTCATGCCGTGGCCGTCGGGACCCACCACAATCAGCGACTCATCAACTGATCCGTGGTAGCAGTAGGAGTGGAACAAAATCTTGCTGCGGCCAGTCAGTGCACGCACCAAACGAATTGCCCAGCGGTTGGCGTCGGTTGCCGTGAGAGAGAAGCTCCACTTATCCATGCCAAAGCGGCGAGAGAGTTCAGCACCTACCCATTCGGCATCTTCGGTGGGGAGCATGGTGGTGAGGCCACCCTGCTCGTCGATGCGCTTCTCTATCGCGGCAACAACCTGGGGGTTGGAGTGACCTGCCATGGAGCCGGTGTCTCCGAGCGCGAAGTCGATGTATTCGTGGCCGTCGATGTCCCAGACGCGGTTGCCCTTGGCGCGGTCGAGGTAGATGGGGAAGCCACCGGCCTTCTTGTTCATCCAGGTCATCGGCACGCGGCCAAAGAGGTGCGAGGCGTTCTCATACGCAGCCTGAGACTTCGGGCGTGCTGCGGTGAACGTGGCACGTTCACGGTCAAAGAGTTCAGCGAGACGGTTTCTGTCGATCATGATCATTCCTTTGTGGATACGAAATCTGTAGCGAAAATGAGCTTTCGCTATCGAAATTGATAGTTCGCAGCCAAATTTCCTGAGGATTTCCTCAGTTCCGATGCTATTAGCTCAATTCACAGTCACACAACATATTTGGTAGGTCACAATGGAATAGTGGAAAAGTCAGTGACCTGGAAAACCGATGTCTTAGGAGACGGTTTCCTTCAGACAACCCTTGAGCTCAGGCCAGATTCCGAGGGTCCCGTTGTCGCAACTCTGGTCAAGGCCCCTGCACCACAGCCACCCACCTTCCTGAAGAAGCTGGTGGGTAAGTCTGAGCAGGTCGCTGCTAACACTGATGTGCTCTACATCCATGGCTGGTCTGACTACTTCTTCCAAGAGAACCTGGCTGCGTATTGGCGCGCTCAGGGCGCCCAGTTCTATGCTCTTGATCTGCGTAAGTATGGCCGCAGCATCAGGCCGGGACAGTCTGAAGGTTTCATCGACAACCTTGCCGACTATGACGAAGACATTGAAGCTGCCCTCGAAGTGATGGGTCATGGCTCCAAGAAGTCCGGCAATAACGACAAGGCTCTCGAAGGCCGCAAGCTGGTCCTAATGGGCCACTCCACCGGGGGACTGATCTTCAGCCTGTGGGCGAATAGACACCCCGGCCGGGCAGACGCCGTTGTGTTGAACAGTCCCTGGCTGGAATACCAACTCACTGCTGCAGCAAGGGCACTTGTTGCCCCAGCCCTGAGGGTGGGGACAAAGATCAACCCCAAAGCGCAGATGCCGAGCATAGACTTCGGTTTCTATTCCCGCACCGTCGACAAAAACAAAGACGGTGAGTGGGAATTCAACTACGACTGGCGACCCGAACACGGCTTTCCTGTTCGTCCCGCCTGGTTGAACGCGATCCTGACCGGACATGCCCAGGTCGCTGCCGGCCTAGACATTGAAGCCCCTGTCTTCACCTGGCTCTCCACCAGAAGCCTGCTCGTTCCCCGCTGGAATGAGGATATGAAGAAATCTGACGTCGCAATCGATGTGAACATCGTGGCTGCACGGGTTCACCAGCTTGGAAAAGTGGTCACTCTTGTGCGGATTGAGGACGCCATGCATGATGTTGTGCTCTCTGCACGACCCGTTCGCAACCATGCGTTCGATGAGCTCACCAGATGGTTGAAGGCATACCTTTAGAACATGGACGCATTCGCTGACCCCACATTGCTCGTCACGACGAAGGCAGGAATTGTTCGCGGTGCCCGCGATGGCAATTCCCACCGCTGGCTAGGCATCCCCTATGCGCAACCACCTGTGGGGGACCTCCGCCTCAAGTCACCACGTCCGGTACAGTCCTGGACCGGTGTGAGAGACGCTCTCGAGTTTGGTTCCGCAGCTCCCCAAGAACCCACCAAAGTGATTCCACTTCCTGTTGGGGTGGAAATCAACGAAGACTGCCTCAACCTCAATGTCTGGGCACCACCTCGTCTTGAAGGCGACACCCGCCCACGTCCCGTGATGTTCTGGATACATGGCGGCGCCTACTTCATCGGCTTCTCCGCACAACCCGTCTATGACGGCCGTGCGCTCGCCGAGACGGGTGATGTTGTCGTGGTCACCATCAACTACCGTCTGGGTGCGCTCGGCTGGCTGGACTTCACCTCGTTCAGTGACCCTGCCGATCCGTTCGAATCCAACCTCGGTATGCGCGACATTCTTCTCGCGTTGCACTGGGTGAAAGACAACATTGCCGCCTTTGGTGGCAATCCTGATGACGTCACTATCTTTGGTGAGTCAGCTGGCGCTGGCTGTGTGACCACACTGATGACCATGCCTGCGGCTGAAGGGTTGTTCCACAAAGCCATCGCAGAGAGCTCACCAGATGGTTGAAGGCATACCTTTAGAACATGGACGCATTCGCTGACCCCACATTGCTCGTCACGACGAAGGCAGGAATTGTTC
>JBEBAV010000024.1:0-3734 GCA_041158725.1 Actinomycetota bacterium | reverse complement strand
ACTCCTGTTCTTGTTGGACGCTTTGGGGGTTTCTGTGTCGACAGGGTCTGCCTGCCAGGCAGGAGTTGCCCAGCCCTCGCATGTGTTGCTGGCTATGGGGCATGACGAAAGAGGCGCCTCCTCGGCGCTGCGCATCTCTCTGGGGCACACCACAACCCAGGAAGAACTTGATGAGTTCTTGTCAGCCCTTCCGGATGCCGTAGAGCGTGCCCGCAAAGCTGGGACTACTTCCTAAGAATCTGGCAAGCCAGTGTCCTCGCCACAGCTTAAACTTGAAATATGCGAGTACTAGCGGCAATGAGTGGTGGAGTGGACTCCGCTGTTGCTGCTGCGCGCGCTGTTGAAGCCGGTCACGACGTGGTGGGTGTTCACCTCGCTCTCAGTCGGATGCCCGGAACACTGCGCACCGGTGCTCGTGGCTGCTGCACTATCGAAGATTCGATGGATGCCCAACGTGCAGCCACCATGCTCGGCATTCCCTACTACGTCTGGGACTTCTCGGAGCGTTTTAAGGCCGACGTGGTTGATGACTTTATTGCTGAGTATCAGTCCGGCCGCACCCCCAATCCCTGCATGCGCTGCAACGAGAAGATCAAGTTTGCTGCTCTGATGGAGAAGGCACTGGCTCTTGGTTTCGATGCCGTCTGTACTGGTCATTACGCCACGGTGGTCACAGACGGCAACGGCAACCGTGAACTTCACCGCGCGAGTGCCTGGGCTAAGGACCAGTCTTATGTGTTGGGTGTGCTCACCAGCGACCAGCTTGCTCACGCCATGTTCCCACTGGGGGACACCCCCTCGAAGGATCTCATTCGTGCAGAAGCTGCCGAGCGTGGGCTGAGCGTGGCACAAAAGCCTGATAGCCACGACATTTGCTTTATTCCCGACGGAGACACCCGCGGTTGGCTCGCAGATCGTGTGGGTATCTCTGAGGGTGACATTGTCGACACTGAAGGCAACAAGCTCGGCACACACGAGGGAACTCCCGGGTTCACTATTGGTCAGCGCAAGGGGTTGAAGATCGGAACCCCTGCGCCAGATGGCCTGCCACGTTTTGTGCTCGAGATTCGTCCCAAAACCAACACGGTAGTGGTGGGGCCTAAGGAAGCACTCGACATCACCGAGATTGCGGGCACCAGCTTCACCTGGTGCGGTCAGCCGCAAGAAAACCCTGAGCAGCCCTTCGAGGTTGATGTTCAGATCCGCGCCCACGCCGATCCTGTTCCTGCAATTGCGCAGTTGGTTGGTGACGAACTAGTGGTTCGTCCGACCAACCCGCTCAACTCTGTTGCTGCCGGCCAGACCGCGGTGATTTATATTGGCACTCGTGTGCTCGGACAGTTCACTATTGCCCGAACAGTGAGTGATCTGAATGTTGTGGCCACCTCGTGAGCGAAGACGCGCTCTTCGGCGATGACCTCGAGATTGTTCCTGAGGTCGTGCTCAGTGATTTCGAGAAAGCTCAGCATGAAGTAGAGGAACTCACCACGAAGATTCTCGACGCTCGCGATGCCTACTACGAACGCGATGAGAGCCTCATTGCTGACTTGGAATATGACGCGCTTATTCAGCGCCTAGAAGAAATCGAACGCCAATACCCTGAGCTGCAGGGGCAAGACAGTCCCACTCTGTCTGTTGGCGGCAAGGCAACAGAACTCTTTGCTCCAGTAACCCACGCAGCTCGCATGATGAGCCTGGACAATGTTTTCTCGGAAGAGCAGTTCATGGACTGGGCCGCTCGCATCAAGAAAGACACTGGTCGAGAGGTCAACTACCTCTGTGAGCTGAAGATCGATGGCCTGGCCATCAATCTGCGTTATGTCAATGGTCAGTTGGTTTCTGCGGCAACCCGTGGTGATGGTGTTGTGGGCGAAGACGTGACCGCAAATGTGTTGACGATCAAATCTATTCCCACCACACTTGCTGGTTTTGGCCACCCTGCATTGGTGGAAGTTCGTGGGGAGATCTTCTTCCCGGTCGAGGCATTTAGAAAGCTCAATGTGGAATTAGCACAGTCGGGGGAGAAGGTTTTCGCTAACCCTCGTAATGCTGCCAGTGGGTCTCTGCGTCAAAAAGATCCAGAGAAGACGGCTACCCGGCCTCTTGCCATGCTGGTGCACGGCATCGGTGCGTGGGAGGATGCACCAGTTCCCACGCAGTCTGAAGTGTATGAACTCCTGAAGAGCTGGGGCTTGCCCACCTCCACTCACTACCGCGTCGTGAGCTCAGCTGCAGATGCTGCCGCATTCATTCGTGAGATGGGTGCCGCTCGTGACTCTGTTGAACACGAGATCGACGGCATCGTGATCAAGGTCGATGACATGGCCACCCAGCGAGAGTTGGGAGCTACCTCGCGTGCACCACGCTGGGCAATTGCCTACAAATATCCACCAGAGCAGGTCAACACCAAGCTGGTTGATATTCGTGTCAGCGTGGGTCGCACCGGACGGGCCACGCCCTATGCGGTCGTCGAGCCCGTCAAGGTTGCCGGCTCCACCGTCGAGTTCGCTACCTTGCACAACCAAGACGTGGTCAAAGCTAAGGGTGTGCTTATCGGTGACACCATCGTCATCCGCAAGGCCGGCGACGTGATTCCTGAAGTTCTTGGTCCTGTTCTTGAGCTGCGCGATGGAACCGAACGCGCTTTTGTCATGCCCGAGGGGTGTCCTGAATGTGGTGCGAAGCTTGCCCCTGCCTCTGAAGGTGACATCGATCTGCGTTGCCCCAACCAGAAGAGCTGTCCTGCCCAGGTTCGTGGACGTGTGGAACACATTGGTTCTCGCGGTGGACTCGATATTGAAGGCCTCGGCGAAGTAGCTGCCACGGCACTGACGAACCACAAGGATGGCGAGCAGCCACCGCTGGAGACCGAAGCCAATCTGTTTGCACTGACTTTGGAAGACCTGAAGAAGGTTCCCTACTTCGTTAATGCTGATGGCACCGAGTCGAAGAATGCTGTTGAGCTCATTGCGAACCTTGAATTAGCAAAGACCAAGCCACTGTGGCGATTGCTGGTGTCCTTGAATATTCGACACGTCGGCCCTGTTGCGGCCCGCGCACTCGCAAACCACTTTGGTTCACTGGCAGCAATTCGTTCCGCAACCGTGGAAGAACTTGCTTCTGTGGTTGGTGTGGGAACCATCATTGCTGAGTCACTCAAGAACTGGTTCGAGGTTGATTGGCATCACGACATCATTGAGCAGTGGAGTGCTGCTGGGGTTCAGTTTGAAATCCCAGGACATGCAGGTCCTGGTGCTGTCGAAGAAATCGATGGACCATGTTCAGGGCTCACGATTGTGGCAACTGGTTCACTTGAAGGCTTCACCCGTGAAGGCGCTCAAGAAGCCATCATTGCTGCAGGTGGAAAGCCCGCATCGAGTGTGTCCAAGAAGACCGACTTCGTTGCCGCTGGGCCAGGTGCAGGATCCAAGCTGACCAAGGCAGAAGAACTCGGTATTCCGGTACTGGATGCTGACGGGTTCAAGAAGCTACTGACCGAGGGTCCTAGCGCAGTTCGCTAGGTAGACTAAATACCAAATCACACGAACTTTCAGGTTCCTTTGTAGTGCACGGAGAATCATGTCTGACATTTCTGCCGAGCAAGTGCGCCACCTGGCTAACTTGGCTCGTATTGACCTTTCCGACGCGGAAATCGCGACGATGACCACTGAGTTGGGCCAGATCATGGACGCTGTAGCGTCTGTGCAGGCTGTGGCCACACCTGACGTGCCCGC
>JBEBAV010000023.1:0-3880 GCA_041158725.1 Actinomycetota bacterium | reverse complement strand
TCACGAGAGATCTCCACAAAGGGAGTCGTGTGCACGTTGATCGCGCCGGTGTGCTCTAACCTCACCTGCCTATTCTGCCCTACGCCAGGGATGTGCCGCTCGTGAACTAAACTGGAAGCCTTATGTGTGGAATCGTGGGTTACGTCGGTCAGCAAGACACTCTTGCCGTTCTTTTGGGCGGTCTGAAGCGTCAGGAGTACCGCGGATATGACTCGGCAGGTGTTGCCATCTTGACCGATAACGGCACGATCGAGACCGCCAAGAAGGCGGGAAAGCTCAAAGCACTCGTTGACCTGCTCGAGGCACAGCCTCTCGTTCCTGGCCACACTGGTATTGGCCACACTCGGTGGGCCACCCACGGTGGACCCACCGATGTGAATGCCCACCCACACCTGGGTGACGACGGCAAGCTTGCCCTCATTCACAACGGCATCATTGAAAACTTTGCCGAGATCAAGGACGAACTCCTGGCCAAGGGCTACGAGTTCGAATCCGAGACCGACACTGCTGTGGCAGCTGTACTGCTCGGGGATGTCTACCGCGAGACCGGTGACCTTCGCGAAGCAATGCGCTTGGTGGTGAACCGACTTGAGGGTGCATTTACTCTGCTTGCTGTGCACACCGATGCACCGCATCTCATCGTTGCTGCTCGCCACAACTCACCTCTCGTGATTGGTTTGGGCGAGGGCGAAAACTTCCTCGGCTCCGACGTGGCCGCGTTCGTGGAATACACCCACCGCGCTGCAGCTGTGGGCCAGAACCAGGTTGTTGCCATCACCCCCGACGCGGTTGAGGTCATTGACTTCGACGGCAAGCCTGTCGAGATCGAAGAATACGAAATCGCGTGGGATGCCTCTGCTTCCGATAAGGGCGGCTGGTCTTCCTTTATGGCGAAGGAAATCACCGAGAACCCCGACGCGGTGGCGAACACTGTTCGCGGACGCGTCGTGGATGGTCTCGTTCAGGTTCCTGAGCTCACCGAACTCGGTGACGATGTGCTCAACGGCATCAACCGCATCATCTTGGTTGCCTGCGGCACCGCTTCTTACGCGGGCATGGTCGGTGCTTACGCCATTGAGCAGTGGGCACGGATTCCGGTTGAAGTTCAGCTTTCGCACGAGTTCCGTTACCGCGACCCCGTGATCACTCCCGAGACCCTCATCATCTCCATTAGCCAGTCCGGTGAAACGATGGACACTTTGATGGCGGTCAAGTATGCCCGCGAGCAGGGTGCACACACCATTTCGGTGTGTAACACCCAGGGTGCAACCATCCCTCGCGAATCTGATGCTGTGGTGTACACCCACGCAGGTCCCGAGGTTGCTGTTGCCTCGACCAAGGCTTTTGTGGCTCAGATCACCGCGCTCTACTTGATCGGTCTGCACATCGCAGGTTCCAAGAAAACCGTGGATGAGAAGGAACTGCGCCGTTTGGCCACTGACCTGCAGGCGTTGCCTGCCAAGGTCACCAAGGTTCTCGAGACCGGCGAAAAGATTGCCCAGCTGGCCAAGTGGATGAGTGACACTCCGTCGGTTCTCTTCCTGGGCCGCCACGTGGGATACCCCATCGCACTTGAAGGCGCACTTAAGCTCAAGGAGCTTGCCTACATCCACGCCGAAGGCTTCGCTGCTGGTGAGCTCAAGCACGGCCCCATCGCTCTGATCGATCATGGTCAGCCCGTGTTTGTTATTGTGCCCAGCCCTCGCGGTTCCGCATTGATTCATTCCAAGGTTGTCTCCAACATCCAAGAGATCCGTGCACGTGGTGCTCGCGTCATTGCGATTGCTGAACAGGGCGATGCCGCTGTTCTGCCCTATGCAGACGAGGTCATTCAGATTCCACTGGCAGACCCCATGTTTGAGCCCATCCTCGCTGTAGTTCCTCTGCAGATTTTCGCCATGGAGCTGGCAGATGCCAAGGGCTTGGATGTTGACCAGCCCCGTAACCTGGCCAAGTCGGTCACGGTCGAATAGCCACTCATGATTCTGGGAGTGGGGGTCGACATTGTCGACATCGCTCGCTTCACGCGGGCGTTAGAACGCACCCCCAAACTGGGAGAGCGTCTCTTCACAGATGCGGAACGTGACCTTCCTGCCAACTCGTTGGCTGGCCGCTTCGCCGCTAAAGAAGCTTTGATCAAAGCATTTGGTGGCTCCGGTTCGATGACCTTCCACGACATGGTCGTGGTCAAAGATGAGCTGGGTAAACCACGCTTTGACTTAAGTGGTGCTGCTGCCGAGATGGCAAAAGCCAGAGGCATCGCCAGCGTTCACCTCTCCATCTCTCATGATGCAGATGCGGCTGTTGCCTTCGTCGTTGCCGAAGGAGAAGCCGCATGAGCCACACTCCTTTTCGCATAGCCAAGGTCAACACCGATGCCATCGCGGGCAACGTGGAGCGCATCCGAGAGATCGCCGGTGTTGACGACGTCCTCATCGTGGTGAAAGCCAACGCTTATGGCCACGGCATGGTTCGTGCTGCGAAGGCGGCACTTGCCGGCGGGGCTACCTGGTTGGGCACGGCAGATATCGCTGAGGCACTCACCTTGCGTGAGGCAGGGATTACTGCTCCTGTGCTGTGCTGGATCCACGCACCCGATGAAACCTTCGACGAGGCCATTGCAGCTGATATCACGCTGGGTGCTGTTTCTGTCGCGCAGCTCAATGCCATTGCTGCTGCTGGTCACCGTCAGAAGAATACTCCTCGCGTTCACCTCAAGCTCGACACGGGCCTGAGTCGTAATGGTGCAAGTCCTGAGCAGTGGGCTGAGGTCATGCGCACAGCAGCTGAGCTCCATGCCTCGGGCGACCTGGTCGTCGAAGGTGTGATGAGCCACCTCTCCAACACCACACCCGAAGATGACCTCGAGCAGCTCAGGGTGTTCACCGTCGGACTCTCCGAGCTTGCGGATGCAGGACTAAACCCCCGCTATGTTCACCTTGCTGCATCCCTTGCTGCGCTGACTCTGCCTGAAACCCGATTCAACATGGTGCGCTCGGGAATCGCCGCCTATGGCATCGGCCCCACGGAGGAGCACCGCCCAGAAATGTTTGGTCTCACCCCGGCGATGACGCTGGAGACCCGCGTGGTGGCTGTTCGCCGAGTTCCGGAGAACACGGGTGTGAGCTATGGCTATCTTCACCGCACACCACACGAGTCCACACTGGCTCTCATTCCCTTAGGTTATGGCGATGGCATCAACCGTGATGCGTCCATGAACGGACCCGTTCTGTTGAACGGGGAGACCTATCCTGTTGCCGGTCGCATCGCGATGGATCAGTTCCTGGTCAACGTGGGCGATGACCCTGTTGCCGTGGGTGACCACGTTGTGCTCTTTGGAGATCCTGCACAGGGCCACCCTTCGGTTCACGATTGGGCAGCTGCGGCCAACTCGATCGCCTATGAGATTGTCACGCGACTGATTGGCACCCGACTCGAATATGAGTACGTAGGGAACGCGTAATGAAAGAGACTCGAGCAATTGAGACTCCGGAACAGATGCACGAACTTGGACTCGAGCTGGGTAAGGCACTGCGCGCCGGAGATGTTCTTGTTTTGACTGGGCCTCTGGGTGCCGGCAAGACCACACTCACTCGTGGCATCGGCGAAGGCCTGGGAATTCGAGGGCCTGTGACGAGCCCCACATTCGTGCTGGCCAGAACCCACCCCAGTCTGGTGGACGGACCACCCTTGGTTCACGTGGACGCCTATCGCCTCAACAGCGCCGTCGAACTCGACGACTTGGATATCGATTTTGCTCACTCGGTCGTGGTCGTCGAGTGGGGTGCGGGAATGCTCGAGGGCATTGTCGACTCCTGGCTCGACGTTGTCATTGAACGTCCCGAAGGCGCCAATGCCGGAGAGCTCGGTGACGAACTCA
>JBEBAV010000022.1:0-2931 GCA_041158725.1 Actinomycetota bacterium | reverse complement strand
CAATGTAGGGGTACTTGTGGTTGTCGAAGAGACGGAAGTAACGGTCGATGCGAACGTCAACACTCGAAGGCTGAATCATGTCGTCAGCTGAGGGGTCCAGACCGATACGGCCCGACTCGAGTTCATTACGAATATCGCGATCAGAAAGAAGCATGTTCTAAGCCTACAGAACCGCGAAATTAACTCTGAACTGTTTCGCCGTTGACTGATCGAAAGCGTTTCAGAATGAAAACTATTAATGCAGCCAAACCAACACCGATTGAGATAAAGGCCGCCATCATGTTTCCCGAAGAAATTGCCTGGGTTGCTCCGTAACAGATAAGAAGCAATCCTCCAACTAACAAACCTTGCGAGACCACTTCATTCTTTTTTGCCAGGAACATACTTCCTGCCATCAAAAGAACTGAGAGAACAATCGAAATCACTCCGACAATTCCACTATGGAGTTGGCGTTCTTTCTCGAACTCAATGTAGGCAAGATTTGACGCTTCTGCTTCAGCTTCTGTCGGTTCAGAATTTGTGAAGCTCATCAGTTCTGTTGGATAGCTTGGCTCAGGATAAAAGAGGTTAATTCCTACCCCAACAAAAAGCGCAATTACAATGCCTAAAATGACCGAAGCGAAAAGCTTCATTCCCCCATTTTCCATGGTTCGATGTTAACAGCACTTAAGTTCTTCCGTCTATAGATTCCGCGTCAACAAGCCCCTCGGACCATAGGTGACAACGGCAACCCGGGGGTCAATTGCACAGACTTCTGTGCGGCCAAACCAGGTGATCCGATTGCGGGCGACCCAACGATAAAGAGCGTTCCGCAGAGGTCTGGGGACAACCTTGCCCAGTGTTGCAAGGACCTTCCAGCGCCGGGGCAACACCTCGGCGAGCGCGAGCACTGCGTCACCCTCTTGCAACACCTGGCCGTTGTTGAGAACCACGACCGAGTCAAAGCCCGTGACTCCTGCCTCAGCAAGAAGCTCAGTTCCCCAGTCTGACTCCCCTGGCACGAACACAATGTTCTCTGGAGTGAGTTTCTCTGAGGAGATGCGATTGCCCAGCCACTCGACTAGTCCCACACATAAGGCGCAGTCTCCGTCGATGAGCACAATCATGTTTAGCCTTCGAGGGGTTGGCCGAGGGATTCCACGCGTCCCATGAAGCGCTCCACGTCAGGATCCACGATCACATCCGAGGGGCGCAGTGGGCGAGAGAGGTAGAGACCTTCAAGCGAGGTGATGCGGCTCAGTGCCACATAGGTCTGGCCGGGTGCAAAAGCACGAGAACCCATATCGATGAGTGCCTTGTCATAGGTCTGACCTTGAGCTTTGTGGATAGTGACTGCCCATGCCAGTCGCAGCGGGAACTGTGTGAACTCTGCCACGACGTCGCGGGTGAGCTCATCGGTGCTCTGTTTGTAGGAGTACTTGTAGCGCTCCCAGGTGACGGGGTGAACTTCGTGTTCCACGCCAGCCACGGTGACAAAGACGGTGTCGGTGACTTTGGTCACCGTTCCGACGGTGCCATTGACCCAACGACCTTCGCTGTCGTTCTGCAGGAACATCACCTGAGCGCCAAGTTTGAGTTCCAGATCTTCATCGGCAGGGAAGGCGTTGGACGCAAAGTCGCCGTTGATATCTGCCGCAGCAACTTTCTTCTTACCTGGGAGCTTGGCCAGTTGCTCTGCGTTGATGGCGTTCACACGAGCATTAGTCGTGGCCAAGATAATGATGTCTTCGCCGTCGGGAACAGGACGGTTACCTGCCTGGTTGAGAGCAGCACCCAGGCTGGGGGTCACCGTGCCGTGACGAACAGCGTTCAACATTTCTTTGAACGCATCGTCACGCTGACGGTGAATCTCGGTCAGTTCGATAATGCGCAGTGGGGTGTCTTGCCAGACTGCCGCGTCAAAGAACCAGTTCGAGGCATAGCGAGCCTGGAGGTATTCCTTCTCCTCAGGTGTCCGAGGTGGAACGGGTGAGAGTTGGTAGGGGTCACCGAACATGATGACCTGCACTCCACCGAAGCTTTCCTTCTTGCGGTGACGTGCCTCGCGCAGTGCTCGGTCAATGGCGTCCATAATGTCGGCATTGACCATGGAAACTTCATCGATGACGAGAGTGTCGATGGCGTTCAAGATCTTGCGCTGGTCAGGTCCGTGGTTTAAGTCCAAGGAACCTATCAACCCCGTGGGCAGACGGAACAGGGAGTGGATCGTCTGGCCGCCAACATTCAGTGCGGCCACACCCGTTGGTGCACACACCGCAATGGTCTTCTCCGTTGTGAAGGCCAGGTGGTTCAGCAGAGTGGATTTACCCGTACCTGCACGGCCAGTGATGAACACGTGCTCGCGGGTTTCCTCGATGAGGTTAAAGACCTCCTGCTGCTGGGCAGATAAGGAGACTTTGTTCACTCCCGAAGTTTACCGGCGCAGGGGGCACTCAGCTTGTTGCACAGAGGCGCTTTGTAGAATGAAGAAGTGAAACTGACCAAGCGCCAAGGAACCTATTTGGGTTTGGCCGCAGCTGTGCTGCTTCTGGTCACGATCTTTGTCGGCGTTGGCATCAACCAGTCACTGTTTAGTGCCTCAGGTTTTGTGAACCAGTACCTCACTGCGCTTTCTCGTCATGATGCAGCATCGGCACTGTCCATGCCAGGTGTCGGCGACAAGCTCCCCGCCGATGCTGACCGCACTTTGCTGCGTGGATCCGCGATGGGTGACATCTCGGACATCCAGATCACGAATGTCTCGGGCAATGACGCGAAGACCACAGTGACTGCCACCTACCTCGTCGGTGGCGAGAAGGCGTCCGGGACTTTTGTGGTCAAGCGCATCGGCAACACCATGGGCATCTTTGAGTCGTGGGCATTCGCCGAGCTGCCCTTAGCCACAGCTAAGGTCACTGTCTGGCATGACGCCTCTTTTGATGTGGGCGACTC
>JBEBAV010000021.1:0-11770 GCA_041158725.1 Actinomycetota bacterium | reverse complement strand
GAGAGGGACAGGTGCAGACTTCACCCTGGTTCAGGGCGAACATGGTGAAACCTTCTTGAGCCTTCTCGTAATAAGAGTCCTTCTGGGAAGCAACGTCTTCAAAGAAGACGTTGGGGCTCTTTCCACCGAGTTCGAGGGTGACAGGGATGAGGTTCTCACTTGCGTACTGCATGATGAGGCGACCAGTGGTGGTTTCACCAGTGAACGCAATCTTGCGAATGTTGTTGTGAGAAGCAAGAGGTGCACCAGCTTCAATACCGAAACCGTTAACGATGTTGAGAACACCGGAAGGAATCAGGTCCTTGATCAGGTCAAGGAGCACGTGGATTGATGCAGGGGTCTGCTCAGCGGGCTTCAGCACGATGCAGTTACCTGCAGCAAGTGCGGGAGCGAGCTTCCAGACAGCCATCAGGATGGGGAAGTTCCAGGGGATGATCTGGCCCACAACACCCAGTGGCTCGTGGAAGTGGTAGGCCACGGTGTTGTGGTCCAGCTCGCCAATCGAACCTTCTTGAGCGCGGATAGCGCCTGCGAAGTAGCGGAAGTGGTCAATAGCCAGTGGGATGTCTGCAGCCATGGTCTCGCGAACAGGCTTACCGTTGTCCCAGGTCTCTGCAACAGCGAGAAGCTCCAGGTTGGCTTCCATCACATCAGCGATCTTGTTGAGGATGATGGCGCGTTCGGTGACACTGGTCTTGCCCCAGCTCTCGAATGCCTTCCACCCAGCTGCAACGGCTAGGTCAACATCCTTCGCGTTTCCGCGAGCAACTTCGCAGAACACTTGACCAGTTACGGGAGTGATGTTCTCGAAGTATTCACCCGAAGAGGGAGCGACATACTTTCCACCAATGAAGTTGTCGTATCTGCTCTGGTAGGTGACAACGGCACCGGGTGTGCCGGGGTTTGCATAGACGGTCATTTCTTGTACCTTTCGACGTCTTTGTCGTGTGCCGGATATGGCAGTTCACACGTTACGTCGAGGAAGGTTGCAGAAAGTTGCGAAGAGGAAGCTAGAGACCTTGCGTGAAGACCAGGTTCTCCACGTGGGCAACCACGTGGGAACGCTTAGGTGATTTCACCGGCAGCATCTTGAGCACTTGGTGCCACACATCTAGATCTTCTAAGCCTTGATCGGTATTGGCATAGTCCATTAAGACTTCAACGGAAGCATCGCTCAAGAGTGACTCTCGAAGGTGCAGGGAAACTTCTTCACGAATGTCTTCGATGCCAGGTGAGACCGAGTCCGGAAGCAGCGCCCCGCGGAACGCGGACAGCGCTGCCCGGTGAGCTCCACGATCGAGCAATGCCACGACCTGCTGCGCATCAATCTCTACCTGCTCTGGCAAGCGATAGGGCTTGGACTCAGGAGCGATACCGGGGTGGAATTTATCCAGGAGCTTACGCAAGCGCACCATCTCTGCCCGCAGGCGAGAGGTGTGGGATGAATCACCCCACAGCAGTTCAGATAAACGCTCTGCTGATAGTCCCGAACGGTTCCACGCCAGCAGGGTCATGATTTCAGCGTGACGCTGGGTCAACTCGATGGAGCGGTCCTCAATCGTGACCAAAGCAGTGTCACGGCCAAGAATATGCATGGTTGCTCGAGCCGCTTTATTCTTCGGCGCTGAAGGCAAGTTATTGAACAACACAAACTTGGAGGTAGGCGCACTCTTGGCCGAGTCACGGTTACGCAGACGACTCACCATGAGTTCCGTCTCCACCGCATGAGCGGTAGCTTCCATCAAAGGCATGGTGTGACGGTCGACGGCCTGCTCCCCACCGGTGATGTCAATGACGCCAATAATGGCTTTCGTCTCGGGGTCGTGCACGGGCACGGCCGTGCAGCTCCAGGCATGAACGAGGCGGTTAAAGTGTTCGTCTCGGCGAATCTGGATAGCGTGATCCAAGGCAAGTGCGGTTCCTGGTGCCGAAGTTCCTGCCACCGTTTCACTCCAGTCGGAACCTTCGACAAACATCATGGACTCAGCCTTGGACTTGAGGCCTTGGTCACCCTCCACCCAAAGCAGTCTGCCCATGGCATCACCCACAGCAACGAGCATGCCCGAGTCGTTGTCCGCATCACGGACCAAAAGCTTCCGGATAACCGGCATCATCTGGGCCAGAGGATGAGCCTCGCGATATTCGTTGAGCTCTGAACTCTCAAACAAGAGTGGGGAGAGCATGCGATCAGGATCAAGCTGGCTTTGTTCCGCGCGCGACCACGAGTCGCGCACGACTGCGCGTACAGTGCCGGGGGCCACAACATTGGGGTCGGCAAGCCATTGACTTGTCACGAGGTCGAGCCTACGCCCGCTTTCCTCGAAACTGAAGACCTAGTAGAGCAGGAACTGTGCTGAGCTCTTCGAGCTCACGCCGCCCACCTTTGCGGTGAGGTAGTAAGAGGCACCACCGGCAGGAACCGCATCGCGCGTTCCGCCGCAGGTGTCTGGAGCGCTGCGCTCACGTGACCAGGACACAGGAGCAGATGGATAAACAACACCGGGCTCAAGGATGGCAATAGTGTCTGACTTCTCCGTCTGGCAATCAGTAGAGACCCAGTAAGTTTCAGCACCGGAGGTAATGGTCAATTCCTGAGCAGAGGTTCCCACGTTGTAGAAGCAGGCAGTCTTGCCGGTGTTCTGAATCGTGAGTGAGAGGTTAGGCAGGACACCAGCTTGGTAGTCAACCGAGTCGATCACAGGCAGAACTTCTAAGTTCTTTGTGGAGCATTCCTTGTAGTCCGTGACGTCCACAGTGGGGGTGGGGGTGGGAGTTGCCGTCTCTGTTGCCACGGGTGCAACGGTGGGTTTCACGGCAGCAGCAGTCTCGGTTGGAGTAGGCGTAGCCTGCCCTGGGCGCACAATAATCAGCACCACAGCAGTGACCACGGCTACCAAAGCCAGCAAGGCAACAAGTCTGCGGCGGCGATAAACAGCAGGAGATACTCGACGTGGTTGTCCAGGCGCTGGAGTGCTCATGTGCCTAAGTTACCTAGAGCTGGCGCAACATCCTTGTATTTCCCAGAGTGTTGGGTTTTACACGGGCAAGATCCAGGAACTCAGCAACACCTTCATCGTGGGAGAGAACGAGTTGTGCATAGGTTTCTGGGTCAATGATGGCGTCAGATACTTCCACAAAACCGTGACGGGTAAAGAAGTCCACCTCAAAGGTGAGGCAGAACAAACGACCCAAGCCCAGTTCTTCTGCATCAGAAACGAGGCGCTGCATGAGTGCAGCACCTACGCCCTTACCCAACCAGGATTGTTCAACAGCGAGGGTACGAATCTCACCCAAGTCTTGCCACATCACGTGAAGTGCACCGCAGCCAATGGGGTTGCCCTCAGTATCCTCGGCAATGCGGAATTCCTGCACTGCTTCGTAGATGGACACCGCGTCTTTACCCAACAGCACACGTGATTCCACCAGAGGTTTTGTCACCTCAAGAATCCACGGAACGTCAGCCGTGCGAGCACGACGAACGTTATAGGTGGCTTGAGTCATTCCTCAAGAATAGTGCGAGGGAGAATTACTCGCCTTCGGCAACGATCTCAGGAGTAATGGCGATGCCATTTGCTTGCGATGCTGCGGTCACACCGACTGCTTCACGAGAAGTCGTGGTGAAGACGAACTCGCCACCGATGAAGTCCACGTGAACGTGGTCGCCTGCAGCAAGCTCTCCTTCCAGAATCTTCTCGGAGAGACGGTCCTCGACCTCGGCCTGCATTGCTCGGCGCAGCGGACGAGCACCCAGTGAGGGGTCGAAACCTACCTCGATGAGGCGGTCCTTGGCAGCACGAGTGAGCTCGATGGTCATGTCGCGGTCCATCATGCGGTCGCTCAGACGCTTGGTGAACAGGTCCACAATCTGAACCAGCTCGTCCTTGTTCAGCTGAGGGAACACAATGATGTCGTCAACACGGTTGAGGAATTCAGGCTTGAAGTGCTTCTTGAGCTCTTCATTGACCTTGCCGCGCATGCGGTCGTAGTCATTACCTGCATCACCCTCAAGCTGGAAACCAACAGGACCACCAGAGATTTCCTTGGTTCCGAGGTTGGTGGTCATGATGATGACAGTGTTCTTGAAGTCGACAACGCGACCCTGACCATCGGTCAAACGACCCTCTTCCAAAATCTGGAGGAGCGAGTTGAAGATGTCGGGGTGGGCTTTCTCAATCTCGTCGAAGAGCACAACGCTGAATGGCTTGCGGCGCACCTTCTCGGTGAGCTGGCCACCCTCTTCGAATCCCACGAATCCGGGAGGAGCACCGAACAGTCGAGAAACAGTGTGCTTCTCGCCGTATTCGCTCATGTCGAGAGAGATCATGGCGTTTTCATCATCGAAGAGGAACTCAGCAAGTGCCTTGGCGAGCTCTGTCTTTCCCACACCGGTGGGACCAGCGAAGATGAACGAACCGGAAGGACGCTTGGGGTCTTTCAGCCCCGCACGGGTGCGACGAATAGTCTTGGACAGGGCAGCAATAGCCTTCTCCTGACCAATCACACGCTCGTGGAGTGCCTTCTCCATGAAGACCAGTCGTGCTGACTCTTCTTCAGTGAGTTTGAACACGGGAATACCGGTTGCCTGTGCAAGGACCTCGGCGATCACGCCTTCATCCACGATACCCTGGCCGCCGGCTTCGCCCTTGCGCCATTCCTTTTCGCGGCGGACGCGCTCACCCTGGAGCTGCTTCTCTTCATCGCGGAGGGCTGCAGCACGTTCGAAGTCTTGATCTTCGATTGCTGTTTCCTTCTTGGTGCGCGTCAGAGCAATCTGGTCATCCAGGTCACGCAGCTCTGGTGGGTTAGAGAGGATCGACAGACGAAGACGAGCACCGGCTTCATCGATCAAGTCAATGGCCTTATCTGGCAGGAAGCGATCAGAGATGTAACGGTCAGCAAGGTTTGCTGCGGCCACGATCGCACCGTCAGTGATCTGAACCTTGTGGTGTGCTTCGTAGCGGTCACGAAGTCCCTTCAAGATGTTGATCGCGTGTGGCAAGGAAGGCTCGGCAACCTGGATGGGCTGGAAGCGACGCTCAAGAGCAGCGTCCTTCTCAAAGTGCTTGCGGTATTCATCCAGAGTGGTGGCACCGATGGTCTGGAGTTCACCACGAGCAAGCAGAGGCTTCAAGATCGACGCAGCATCGATAGCACCTTCTGCAGCACCGGCACCAACCAGTGAGTGAATCTCGTCGATGAAGGTGATGATGTCACCGCGGGTGCGAATTTCCTTGGTGACCTTCTTCAGGCGCTCTTCGAAGTCACCGCGGTAGCGAGAACCAGCAATGAGCGAACCGAGGTCGAGCGTGTAAAGCTGCTTGTCTTTGAGGGTCTCAGGAACGTTGCCGGAGACAATCGCCTGAGCAAGACCTTCCACAACCGCGGTCTTTCCCACACCGGGTTCACCGATGAGGACGGGGTTGTTCTTGGAACGGCGCGAGAGGATCTGCATCACGCGCTCGATTTCCTTTTCACGACCAATAACGGGGTCAAGCTTTCCGTCACGAGCAGCCTGGGTCAGGTTGCGACCGAACTGGTCAAGAACCTGAGAACCACCCTGAGTAGAAGCTGCTTCGTCCTTGTTACCGGCAGCAACAGGCTCCTTGCCCTGGAAACCAGAGAGAAGCTGGATGACCTGCTGACGAACACGGTTGAGGTCAGCACCGAGTTTGACTAGAACCTGGGCAGCAACACCTTCACCCTCACGGATGAGGCCGAGCAGGATGTGTTCGGTGCCAATGTAGTTGTGACCGAGCTGGAGTGCTTCACGCAGGGAGAGCTCGAGTACCTTCTTCGCACGAGGCGTGAAAGGGATGTGGCCGGTGGGCTGCTGCTGTCCCTGACCAATGATGTCCTGGACCTGCTCGCGCACGGCATCGAGAGAGATGTTGAGTGACTCGAGGGCCTTGGCGGCAACGCCTTCGCCTTCGTGGATCAGACCGAGCAGGATGTGCTCAGTGCCGATGTAGTTGTGGTTGAGCATCTTGGCTTCTTCTTGTGCCAAGACAACGACGCGGCGAGCGCGGTCGGTAAATCTCTCAAACATTTCTAACTCCCATCAGCACCCATGGTCAGTGCAGGTCTTGAATTGAGAGTAACGACAAGAAGGCACAAAAACTGCCCCTGTTCGCCCACGGCGTGAGTAGAGCAGGCCTTGTTCGCTGGAGGGGGAACGAGCCCGTTATGGAATAAATCTCGCCCTGGATACGTAGTCTGTAAACATGAGCATCCTCACTCCGCGCGATGTCCCCTTGGGTGGGCTTCGTGCCATGACCGTGAGGCGCACGTTGCCCAATCGTCACCGCAGCACTATCGGTGCGTGGTGCTTTGTCGATCACTACGGTCCAGACGAGGTTGAGCTCACCGGTGGCATGAACCTGGGCGCCCATCCCCACACCGGTTTGCAAACCGTAACCTGGCTTTTCCAAGGCGAAGTCGAGCACCGCGACAGTGTGGGAAGTGTTCAGCTCATTGAGCCTGGTCAAGTGAACCTCATGACCGCGGGTACAGGCATTGCTCACGCCGAGCACTCGACTGGTCGCGTGCCCGTAATGCACGGCGTGCAACTCTGGGTAGCCCTGGCAGATAAGGACCGCTTCGTTCAACCCTTCTTTGAACACCACGTTGCTCCACGAACCACTATCGGGGATGCCCAACTCATCGTCTTTGTGGGAACCCTGACCGGCGATCACGGTTCAGTGACGGCAGCAACCACGACATTCACTCCCCTGCTGGGCGCAGAGATCCTTGCGCCTGCAGGTAGCACGTTCACGATTCCGGTCAATCCCACCTTCGAGCACGGCATCTTGGTCGATACGGGTTCTGCCCAGGTCAATGGGGAAGAGGTGCTCAAAGATCAGCTTGCCTATGTCGAGCCCGGCATCACTTCCCTCACCATCGCCCTGGGAGACGAGCCTGCACGACTGCTGCTTCTGGGCGGAACACCCTTCGATGAAGAGATCGTGATGTGGTGGAACTTCATTGGACGTTCCCACGATGAAATCGTGGCCATGCGCGAGCAGTGGCAACACGATGTTGTGCAGGAAGGGAACCCTGCCGGTATTTTTGGTCATGTTGACCATGCAGGTTCAATCATTCCCGCCCCTGAAATGCCCCACGTTCAACTCCGACCACGAAAGTTGCCCAGGCCATGAGTGATCTCTATGACGGAACCCAAAACCGTAAGTTCGGTCGCGTTTATAAGCAGGAAACCCCCGACATTCTGGAAGCCTTCGTCGCTTTTGATAACGCTGTCTTCGCTGAAGAGGGTCGTGCTATCCCGCTCAAGTTCCGTGAACTCATTGCTCTCGGTGTTGCTTTCACGACCCAGTGCTCATTCTGCATCGATGCTCACACCAAGGGAGCCGTGAAGGCCGGCGCAACTGACGCTGAGATTGCTGAAGCTGCCTGGGTTGCCTCCGCACTTCGTGCCGGTGGCGCATTCACTCACGGCCGCATGGCTCTGCAGATCAGCGACTCCCTCACCCACGAACACTAATGTCTACGACAAAAGAGTTCACCGAACTTGTTCACGATGCCCTCGGGGCACGTGACATTCGCATCAAACCCATGTTCGGTGAATATGGTCTCTACTGCGAGGACAAGTTTGTTGGGGTGATGTGTGACAACACGTTATTCCTGAAACTAACGGAGCCTGGACAGGCTTTCGCGCCAGAACTGGAAACAGGCTCCCCCTATCCCGGAGCACAAGCACACTTGATTGTTCCTGAGTCCAGGTTTGAAGATGCCCAGTGGATGCATGACGTTTTGAGCATCACCTATGACTCACTGCCCAAACCCAAACCCAAGACAGCAAAGAAGTAAGTACAACCTATGACCGAGATTGTTCACCCCGACTCCGTTGAACGTTTTCGCGCGGCGCTGAAAGTACACGGCGCAACTGGCGACGTCGTTCGCCTCGATGACAATGCTCACACTGCCCAGGCTGCTGCCGAAGGTCTGGGTATTAACCGAGGCCAGATTGCGAACTCTCTTGTGTTCTTAGCCGATGGGGAACCCGTACTCGTGATGAGTTCTGGTGGACATCGCGTGGACACCGACAAGGTCTCAGCTGCGTTCGGCGGCAAGAAGATTACCAAGGCAAACGCTGATGACGTGCGAGCTGCCACCGGCTATGTCATCGGGGGCGTCTCACCCGTGGGCCTTGCCACTGAGTTGCCCACCTTGGTGGATAACGACCTGGCACAGTATGAAACCATCTGGTCTGCTGGTGGCCACCCGGCCTATGTTTACCAAACCACGTTCAGTGAACTGGTTCGGATGACCGGCGGAACCCCTGCCGATATCGGCGAGTAGTTACTTTCCCGATTCTGTGCCGTGAACGGCAAAGACATCGATGGCTTCAAGCTCTTCGGGCTCAAAGTCGGGTCCGTGAATAGCGTCGATGTTGTCTTCGAGCTGCTTCACTGAGGACGCACCAATCAGTGCTGAGGTGACGCCGGGGTTGCGCAAAGTCCACAGCAGGGCCATTTGTGCGAGCGTCTGACCGCGGGCCTCGGCGATAGCCGCCAGACCGCGGACGCGCTCGAGGTAGGTGTTGGTAATGGACTCTGCCTTCAGGTGTCCGCCCACAGCGGCACGAGAATCCTTGGGTACGCCTTGGAGATAGCGGTCGGTCAAGAGTCCCTGAGCAAGTGGCGAGAACACGATGCAACCGGCACCGATTTCATCGAGGGTGTACAGCAAACCGGAGCGTTCGATAGTGCGGTCAAACATCGAATAGCGAGGCTGGTGAATCAGCAGAGGAACACCGAGGCGATCGAGTTCCTTCTTGGCTGCCAGGGTTTGCTCTGGAGTGTAGGAAGAGATACCGACATAAAGAGCTTTGCCCTGCTGCACAATCGAAGCCAGCGCTCCCATGGTCTCCTCTATGGGAGTGTTGGGGTCGGGGCGGTGGGAGTAGAAGATGTCAACGTAATCCAGGCCCATGCGCTTCAGGCTCTGGTCCAGGGATGAGATCAAATACTTGCGGGAACCCCATTCACCATAGGGTCCGTCCCACATGAAATACCCCGCCTTCGAGGAGATGACCATCTCATCGCGGTAGGGCTTGAAGTCTGAAGCGAGAACCTCACCGAAGTGAGTCTCGGCGGAACCGGCAGGAATGCCGTAGTTGTTAGCCAGGTCAAAGTGGGTCACACCCAGATCAAACGCACGACGCAAAATAGAGCGCTGGTTTTTGAGCGAACCCTCGTCACCGAAGTTGTGCCACAGACCTAGAGAGATCTCTGGAAGCTTCAAACCGGAACGACCGCTGCGGCGGAAGTTCATAATGTCGTAGCGAGTAGATGCTGCGCCGTATGCCATGGGAAACCTAACTACTGCAGGGAGGAGGTCAGACGTGCGAGGCCGTCAAGAACGGTGGAGCGCAAAGGCTGCTTGTTCCACTCTTCCAAGGTCAGTGCACGGGACTGTTCCCGGTAGGCCTGCTCCACGTCACGCATCTGCTTGACGAAGGTAGTGCCGCGAACCATGAGAGACACTTCAAGGTTGAGCGAGAAGGAACGCATGTCCATGTTGGAGGAGCCAATGACAGCGACCTCTTCGTCGATGGACATGTGCTTGGAGTGCAAGATGGTGGGAGCTTTGTAGAGCCAGATCACCACACCGGCACGAAGCAGAGCTTCGTAATAGGAACGCTGTGCGTGATAGACCAGCGCCTGGTCACCAATTTCTGAAACGAAGAGTTCGACTCGAACACCACGTTGGCATGCCGAGGTGATGGCATACATCAGCGATTCGTCAGGAACGAAGTAGGGCGAGGTGATGATGATTTTTTCCTGAGCCGAATACATCAGCGTCAAGAACAAACGCAGGTTGTTCTCTGAGGAGAAGCCGGGGCCAGAAGGAACAATCTGACAGTCGAGGGTGTGCTCTTCGTGGAAAGCGTCAATCACTTCGGCTTCACGAGTGAGCAGAACATCTGTCTCGGAATACCAGTCGGTAATGAAGATGGCATTGAGTCCAGCCACGATGGGGCCTTGCAGGCGAACCATTGCGTCCTTCCAATGCAATCCTCGCTTGAGGTTGGACTTCTTGAGATAGCTGGAGTCGATAAGGTTCTGTGAACCCATCCAACCGATTCGGCCGTCAATGATGACGAGCTTGCGGTGATTGCGCAGGTCGGGACGTTCGTACTTTCCCTGCAAAGGCAGGAAGGGAAGCATGAGATGCCAATCAACGCCGATAGCGGTGAGGCGCTTCTTGGTCTTGCGATATCCCACGGTGCGCATGGCAGCAACGTGGTCAAAAAGAACACGCACTTCCACACCTCGTGCAACCGCACGCTCCATTGCTTGGAACACCGGCTCGGTGACTGAATCAGAGGAGAGGATGTAGAACTCGACGTGAACAAAGTTCTTGGCGGTGTCGATATCTGCCGCAATGTCGAGGATGTTCTGTTCGTAATCAATCTGCATGTGGGCAGAGTTCCCACCAACTAAGGGCATCGCGCCCAAGTTGCGGTTGAGTTCAACAACGCGGTCCAACCAGGCAGGCCACGTCTTGCCGTGGGCAACCTTGTCGATACCTTCCGTGGAGTCCAAAATGAACTGGTTAATTTCACGCTGACGGCGACGACGCTTGCGGCCCAGTCGTGGACTCCCAATCAGCAGGAACAAAATCACACCGATATACGGAATAAAGAAGATTGCCAGTAGCCAACCCAGTGCTGAGGATGGGCGGCGGTTACGGGGAACAATAATGATGGCAACCACGCGGATAACAAAGTCCACCGCGAGCGCGAAGATGGTGAACCAGAGGGAAAACTCTGCTTGTGTCATTTCTTTTCAGCCTCGGGCAGTCCACGCTTGGCGCGCTCTTCGGCCTCTATTTTGGCGTAGGTCTCACGCTCGGTGCGGTCTGAGCGCAAAATCGAACGGATGATCAGCCAAAAAAGCAGGCCAAGCAGCACGGTAGGTGTCACCGACCAGAGTGCGTTGAGCCAGAAGTTGTCCATAGTGGTCAGACTACCGAAGGAACCTGATTACTTAACCAGGGGGAAGAGGATGGTCTCACGGATGCCCAGACCAGTGATGGCCATGAGTAGGCGATCCATACCCATGCCCATTCCGCCGGCAGGCGGCATGGCGTGCTCGAGTGCCTTGAGGAAGTCTTCATCAAGACGCATGGCTTCAACGTCACCCTTGGCAGACAGTGCAGCCTGCTGAACAAAGCGCTCACGCTGAATCACGGGGTCATTGAGTTCGGAGTAGCCGGTGGCGAGTTCGAATCCGCGGACGTAGAGATCCCACTTCTCCACCACACCAGGGATGGAACGGTGTTCCTTCACCAGGGGGCTGGTCTCAACCGGGAAGTCCATCACGAAGGTGGGGCGAGTGAGGCCATCCTTGACGAAGTGCTCCCACAGTTCCTCCACGAGCTTGCCGTGGTTGGCCAGGTGAACTTCGACGCCTTCCTTGGCAGCGAGTGCCTGCAGGTCAGCGACAGACGTTTCAGGAGTGATCTCGATGCCGCACGCGGCTGACAGTGACGGATACATGCTGATGCGATCCCATTCACCACCGAGATCAAACGCGGTGCCATCTGCCCAGGTGACCACGTGGCTTCCGGCAACAGCAAGAGCTGCATCTTGGATGAGTTTCTGGGTCAGGTTCGCGATCGAGGTGTAGTCGCCATATGCCTCATAGGCTTCGAGCATGGCGAACTCGGGAGAGTGGGTGCTGTCAGCGCCCTCGTTGCGGAAGTTGCGGTTAATTTCGAACACGCGCTCGATGCCGCCCACCAGTGC
>JBEBAV010000020.1:0-2896 GCA_041158725.1 Actinomycetota bacterium | reverse complement strand
AAGCGGGCCTTCAGATCGGCAAGCTTTCCGGCAGTAGTGAAGGGGTCGATAGATTTCGCGTTTTCAGTCACGCTTTTCACTCTACTTGCCAGAGGTATCGAAAAAGGGTTAGAGCTTACCTACAAAAAACACCTGCCAAACTGTTCCTATGGAACTTTCGCTCAGCACACCGCTCGCGTCACGCCTGGTCTGGCTGGATGAAGTCGGCTCCACCAATACGCATTTGGTTGCGGCCGTGAATTCCTCGGAAGCATCCGAATGGCCGGACTTCTCGGTCGTTGCCACCGATAACCAAGTTGCTGGTAAGGGTCGACTAGGCCGTGACTGGACGGCACCGGCAGGCGCATCTCTGGCCGTCTCCGTCTTGCTGCGTCCAGAAACCCCCGCCGGTCGTCCACTCCCACCAGAAGCGTTGAGCTGGTTCGGTTTGCTCGCCGGCCTTGCGATGACTCGTGCCTGCAACTCGGTGCTTCCCGAAGGAAAGCACGCCAGCATCAAGTGGCCCAATGATGTCCTGATTGACGGCAAGAAGGTCTGTGGAATTCTGAGCGAACTCGTGATGACGACCAATGGCGCTGCCATTGTTGTGGGCACAGGCGTAAACATTGCTCTCGCCGAGGCAGACCTGCCCGTCCCCACCGCAACCTCACTCAGCATTGAAGGTGCGACCACCACACTCGATGCGCTGCTTGCTGCGTACCTCACCGAGTTCTCACGCATTACGAAAGTCTTTGTTTCTGCCGCAGGTAATGTCCGCAGCTCGGGGCTACTGGATCAGGTCAGTGAACTCTGTGGAACCGTGGGCAAGTCTGTTCGAGTGGAATTACCCTCAGGTGAAAACCCGGTTGGAACAGCACTGGGCATAAACGAACAAGGCTCCCTCATGGTTGAGGTGGCGAACTGTTCCGAGCCCCTGGTGGTTGCTGCTGGAGATGTCACGCATCTACGCGTGGTCTGACTTGGTTCGACCATCCCGCCAGCAATAATTGAGCTGATGTCTGATCTCACTGTTGCCTACGAGCCTGCGCCCACCGAAGCAGCAGAACCTGTTGTCGTGCGACTGCGTCGCCATGGACGTGTTTTGTTCATGCCCACGCTCGCGCTGATCGGCATAGCCACAGCGTGGGGTTTCTTCTCCGAAGGGTTCCCTGAACTCTGGATGAATCTGGTGTTTTGGCTGCTGAGTGCACTGCTGTTGATCGTGCTATGGATTTTCCCACTGGTCACCTGGTTAGGCAATCGCGTCATCATCACCACTCGCCGCGTGATTATTTATCGCGGCATCATGACCCGCACTAAGCAGGAAGTGCTCTTTGGACGCATCCACGATGTGACCGTGCGACAGAACGCGGTGCAGGCAGTGTTTGGCGCAGGAGATCTATTGCTCAACACCGGCGCTGAAACCCCGATTCGTCTCTACGATTTACCCAAGGCAAATCTTGTTCTCTCTGCCCTGTCAGAGTTGGTCGATTCTCACGCGCCGCTTTCTGCACAGTTGCGTCGAGATGATCAGCGCTGGACCTCTGAGTTTTAGATCTATGAGCTTAGGGTGAGGTTTTCTTCTCACCGAAGCGGCGCTGCCAACCCCACGTGGTGACGCTCTTCATTGCCTCGACCACGATGTTCTTACTCATCTTTGATTCGCCAGTTTCGCGTTCCTTAAATTCGATGGGTAATTCCACGACGGTGTAACCGGCATCCAGCACGCGCAAAGTGAGATCAATCTGGAAGCAGTAGCCGTGAGAGTTCACCTCGTCGAGGTGGATTCCGCGCAGCACTTCCGCGCGGAAAGCGCGGAATCCTGCGGTGGAATCTTTCACGTCGATTCCTAAGGCAATGCGGGCGTAGGCATTAGCGCTGCGGCTGAGGAACAGGCGATGTGCTGGCCAGTTCACTACAGAACCGCCCTTCACCCAGCGAGATCCGATGGCTAAGCCCGGGTAGTGAGCACCAGGAACTGTGGGCGCTGAGACGGCACCAATGAGTGCAGGAAGACGGTCGGCAGGGTGTGAGCCATCTGCGTCCATTTCCACGATGATCTCGAAACCACGCTCGAGTGCCCAGTCAAAACCTGCGAGGTAAGCATCGCCTAGACCTGTTTTTTCGGTGCGGTGCAGAACGTGCACAAACGGATCGGCACTCGCCAGGGCATCTGCCTTGGCTCCGGTGCCATCGGGACTGTTGTCATCCACGATGAGAATGTTGGCATCAGGAGCTTCCTGGCGCACAGCCCTCACAGCCTCGGGCAGTGTCTCGAGCTCGTTATAGGTGGGAATGATGACAATGGCGCTCATCGCTTGACGCTCCACACCCACCAGCGATAGAGAGCAAACCGCACCAGGGTGCCCAGGCCCAAACCAATAATGTTGGCAGAGACATTGTCTGCCAGCAGGCTGTCAAAGCCCAGAACGTAATGAGTGAACCACAGCGTGGCCAAGGTGACGAGCATGCCGGCAACCGAGGCGATAACAAACTCGACCAGTTCGCGCACCACGTCAGAGCGCTTGTCGCGACGGAAGGTCCAGAAACGGTTACCCAACCAGTTCACGACAATCGCCACAGAGGTGCTGATGAACTTTGCTGCGAGAGGCTCCGACCACCAACCGGGCCCGGTGAGGGAGAGTAGATTAAAGAGGGAAACGTCGACAACTAAGCCGACTAAACCGACCAGTCCGAACTTGACGAAGTAGCCCAACAGGCCCAGACGCAAGCGAGTAAACAGGCTCGGGGAAGTTTCGGTTGCGACTGATCGCTCCGATGTGGTCATGTTTCTCCCCGTAAAGCACTCTCAAACCCGTTCAACCACGCGAAAGATGAGCCGTTGACAACTGTAGTTGGCGTTATAGGTGGTGGCCAATTGGCCCGAATGATGGTGCCTCCTGCAATAAATCTAGGC
>JBEBAV010000019.1:0-4252 GCA_041158725.1 Actinomycetota bacterium | reverse complement strand
TGAGTTCGCTTGGAATAGCCTGTTAGCCCCTATTTGTCTGGGTAGAGATTCAGAGGAACGGTCACGCAGACCACTCAGTTGAGCCAGGGGGTCACCGTGTACAGCTTCTTAAATAAAGGGGCAGGACAAGTGGCACCTACCTCGTAGGAATAACTGCTTGCTCAGCTGAGGTTCTGCTTCTCATCGAGGTGACTGACCACCCGAGGGGTGACATAGGAAGAGTCTTCGGCACATTGTTCGATGAGTGCGCGCTCTTCTTCGCTGAGCTGCGCCATAGCCTTGTTGAAGTGCTCTGCGGCTTCCTTGGTGACCATTAATCAAGGATAAGTCAGGACTCGATATTCTGTAACCATGGCCGAAAAGCTGCTGATCTTGACTCCGATGAAAAATGCGACGAGGCATCTCGATCGATACTTCCGGAATCTTTCACAGCTCGAGCAGGACCCGGCAACCATCAGTCTCGGTTTCCTCGTCAGCGACAGCACCGATGGCACGCTTGAGGCCTTAACCGAGCGTGAACCTGAGCTACGAAAGAAATATCGCGATGTCACCATCACAGCCAGGGACTTTGGCTATGCCGTCCCGGAAGGACTTACCAGGTGGTCCAATGTGGTTCAGCCTGCTCGTCGAACTGTTCTTGCCAAGAGCAGAAACCACCTCCTCTTCGCTGCGCTCAAAGATGAAGATTGGGCACTCTGGATTGATGTGGATGTAGCCTCCTATCCGGCAGACGTCGTGACCCAGATGTGGGAAACGGGAAAGTCCATCATCCACCCCAACTGTGTGTTTGAGCCTGGCGGTCGAGCTTTCGACGGAAATGCCTGGCGGCAGGCAGGAACACTGTTTATGCATGGAATGCGTGGCCACAAACTTGTCCGCCTTGAGGGTGTGGGTGGAACCATGCTCCTTGTTCGTGCAGACATTCACCGTGATGGTCTTGTATTCCCTGCATTTCCCTATGGCGTTCGCTCCCCCTTTGCTCGTCACCGCAACGAAGTTGCTGGTGTTGGTGGCGGCGAATATGAAACCGAAGGCCTCGCATTCATGGCCAAGGATATGGGACACGAAACCTGGGGTATGCCTGATCTCGAGATCGTGCACTACCCCGAATGAGACAACGTGCTCTGCTGCTGACACCGGTCATGCCCGGTCACACAGGTAACGGCTTGTCCATGCGTGCTGGGGCATGGCTTGAGGCATTGTCAGAAACTCATGATGTGGATGTAGTTGTCGTGCCGTTGTATGGGGCCGTGAGTACTGCAACAGAGTGGGCAGAATCCCTGGCATGTTCAGTGCGAGTTGTTGAACCTGAAACCGGGCTTCAACTCAGTGGTTATGAAAAGGAACTCCTGAATGGGTTGTCTCACGCAGCTGAGATCACTGTTGTGTTCAGGAATGTCCTTGCAAGCGTGGCTCCGCTGAATTCCCCCCATCGACTACTCGACATTGATGATCTCGACTGGATACGAGAGGCACGACTGGGAAACAACGAACAAGCGGCTCGTGAGCGGAAGCTCTTTGAAGATTATGTGACCAGATTCACTGTGGTCTCAGTTGCCAACCCTCACAATGTTGCTGAGTGTGCAGCTGCCTCGAAGTGGGTTCCGGTGATTGCTATTCCTAATGTGGTGCGCGAACCAAATCTTTCTCTGGATCCCGCCGTTGAGCAGGACATCGACCTTCTCTTTGTGGCGACGATGGGGTATCAACCCAATGAGGAGGCAGCACTCTGGTTCTTGGATCACGTTCTGCCTCAACTTCCCGAAGTTCGAGTTGCATTGGTCGGTGCGAAGCCTTCCGAAGAGCTTCTCTCTCGGGCAAACGAGAATGTGCTCGTCACGGGTTATGTGGAAGACCTTACCTCCTGGTATGCACGTGCCAAAGTCGCCATAGTCCCGTTTCTGTCTGGAAGTGGCACGCGAATCAAAGTTCTTGAAGCGTGGTCGTATGGGGTCCCCATTGTCAGCACCGCGTTGGGAGTTGAAGGGTTAGATGCAGCCGGAGCAGCACGTATTGCTGATACGCCGGAGCAATTTGCCAGGGCGTGCCGAGATCTGCTGGAAACAGCCGCCAGTAGGACAGAATTAATTCATCACGGCCGTGAGCGACTCGAACACCACCAACTCGCTACTGTGACAGATGCGCTTGCACAGTTACTGAACACCCCGGAAGGCGTCATGAGTTCTCACCCCACGCGTCGTCTTGACGTTGAGATGATTCCAGCCCACGATGGCTTCATTGTTCGCTTGCCCGGATCTGATCTGTTCACCTGGCTCAATAGAACAGCCCTGATGGTGTTCCTGCTGTGCACAGGACAGAACAGCACCGAGGCGATCGCGGGAACCATCCGCCATGCGTTTAGTCTCTATCGCGATCCGATTGAGGATGTTCGCCACGCTCTCGACAGCCTGCAATTGGCAGGACTCATCGAAGGCGCAGAAGCTCTCGTTCTGAAAGAGTCCGTGCTCATCGCACTCTGGGCTCCCAACTCCTCGGTGGATCGTTCTGTCATGCAGAATATGGATCGCATCAATGCGAACCTTCGAAAAGCGGGAATTGCGTCGAGAACATTTGTTGATCCCACGCCGTCGAGAGCTTTGTCCAAGAACTTAGCCTGCACAGCCCTGATTACCCTCGAAAGCGAGTCACATCTGTTGCTTCTGGAAGCAACAGCAGAGGCTACTGCTGCCGCCGCCGAAGTGGACTTTGCCGAACTGATCGCAACGGGAGAATCGTTCATTGGCATCCCAGTTCAAAAGCCAGTCGTTAATTGGTATCGCGTAGCGTCCGCTAACAGTGTTCCCGGGATTGGGGGAGAAGACCTCAAAGCACTCTCCCGAGAATTCAATCTCACATTTGAGGGAATGACCGGTCCCAAACGCCGCGTAGATGGTTTGGTTGAGGCGCGCTTCATTAGCTCGGAAGCACTGTTGCTCTCCCGGGCTGGACTGGCAAACCTTGCCGGCACTCATCACGTCACTCGTTACCGCGGACGCATAGGCGAGAACATGATTGAACGCCTCGAACACGTGTGGGGATTCTTTGACTTATTGACCCACCCAACCAACCTGACTATCAGTGAAGATATCTCTTTCTGTGAGCGCTGGAAAGCTCACGGCGGTCACGTCATGGTTGCCAGGTCGGGTCTGTTTGGCGAATCAACAAAAGCCGCTCAGCGCGTACTCCGCAACTCATGAACCTCACCGCCGTTGTGCCATTTCGCGCTGATGACACCGGCGAGCGCACGCAGAATGCTCAGGCCATTATTGAGCGGCTTAGTGCAGCAGAGTTCCATGTGATTCTCAGCGAATCAGCACTGGCACCAACTGACGAACTCCTTCTACCCGAAGGGGTTGAACGTCTCTTTCGCACAGATGAGGGCCCTTTCAATAAGGCGAAAGCCTGCAACGCAGGCTGGGCACACGCACGTTCCAACGTCATTGCCTTTATTGATGCTGACACCTATGTGAATCCTGCCGTTCTGGCAGCAGCGATCAGACGCATAGAACGCACAGACGAGGTCATTCGTCCGTTTGGGGCACTGGTGGAACTGACAAAAGAAGAACGTGATGTGTTCCTCAGCTCAGGAGAGCTACCAGCAACAGAGTCACCTGAGGTGAGTGATATTCGAGGTCACGAAGTCATTCCGGCAACCGGCGGTATTGTCATACTTTCTCGCAACCGCTACCTCAAAGCTGGTGGCATGGACGAGTCATTCCAAGGTTGGGGTGGTGAAGACGATGCGTTCTCTACCGCGTTACGTCGCTGTGATTCAACACTGTTGACCGTTCGCACAGAAGTGGCGTATCACCTGTGGCATCCGCGTTCTGAGGCGGACAGATATGCCCACCCTCATTACGCTCAGAACGCTCAACGAGCTGCATGGTGGGCGCAGGCGTCAGATAACGAGGTTGCTGAAGAGATGAGGCTTGCTACCGCGCGGCTCGAAGCACTGCAAAGTCATTAACAACTACGAAGGGGGGTGTCACGATAGTCAGTGATATTCACGATCATTGTGGAGTTGTATAGCCAATGGGAGTTGTGCTTCAAAAACCACAGTTGATTGGTGAGTTTGGACTCTGTTGACTCAACTATGTTGTGGTCAAGTGGTGGTCTGAGAAATTGGAAACTTGTGGGCCTGAACCAATCAGGGGACTTTCGATTGGACCTTGGGAGTGTGAAGGATCAGGCTGTTTGATACCACCGGCAGCAAACGCTAATACGTCATCATCAAGTTCGCGTTCTTCTTCTG
>JBEBAV010000018.1:0-15148 GCA_041158725.1 Actinomycetota bacterium | reverse complement strand
GCCGGTGCTGGTGGTGTGGGCCTGTTGTTGATTCAGCTGGCCAAGCTGCGCGGTGCTCGGGTGTTCACGACGGTCTCAGACGAGCACAAGGCAGAACTGGCGAAAGCAGCCGGCGCCGATGAGGTGCTGTCCTATGACGGCTTTGACGTTCGGGTGAGGGAACTCACCGACGGCAAGGGCGTCAACGTGGTCTATGACGGCGTGGGTCAGGCAACCTTTGACCGCTCGCTGGCTTCTTTGGCTCTTCGCGGAACCATGGTGCTCTTTGGTGCCGCGTCGGGACCTGTTCCTGCCTTTGATCTGCAGCGCCTGAATTCAGGCGGTTCGCTGTTTATTACTCGACCCACACTGTGGAATTACTTGTTAACTGCCCAAGAGCGCAATTGGCGCTGGGGTGAGCTCACCGATGCCGTTATTGCGGGGAAGTTGGATGTTCGCATTGGCGGAACATACCCGCTAGCCCAAGCTGCACAGGCTCAAGACGACTTGGCTGGGCGCAAAACCACCGGCAAACTTTTATTACTTCCCTAAAGCGAAAAGGCAATTATGAACAAGGGCGAATACCAAATTCTTCACCGTCAGTCCACGGACTACAACAAGACGCTGTTGAGTGACGCTGGTGTTGAATCCGTGACCCTCGGAGAGCACACCTTTACCTCGGTCTCCCCAGAAGCACTCGAGCTTCTTGCCTACACCGCCTATAAGGAAATCAACTACTTCCTGCGCCCCGACCACCTGGCCCAGCTGCGCAAGATCCTGGACGACCCCGAGGCCTCCGGCAACGACAAGTATGTTGCGCTGGATTTGCTCAAGAACGCCAACGTGGCCTCTGGTGGTGTGCTGCCCATGTGTCAGGACACCGGAACAGCTCTCGTCATGGCTAAGCGTGGACACCGCATCTTGACCGATGGTCGCGATGCGGAATACATCACAAACGGTATTGCCAAGGCGTATCACGACCTCAACCTGCGCTACTCGCAGATGTCACCCACCAGCATGTGGGACGAGGTCAACACCGGAACCAACCTGCCCGCCGAGGTCGACATTTCTCTGACCAAGGGCGACAGCTATGAATTCCTGTTCATGGCTAAGGGTGGCGGTAGTGCCAACAAGACCTTCCTCTACCAGGAGACCAAGGCTGTTCTGGAAGAGCAGCGCCTGCTCGAGTTCCTGCGCGAGAAGATCGCCAGCTTGGGAACTGCAGCCTGCCCTCCCTACCACCTGGCTATTGTGGTCGGTGGGACCTCTGCCGACTTCGCGGTGAAGACCGCGAAGCTGGCCTCGACCCACTACCTCGACTCCCTGCCTACCGAAGGTGGCAAGGAAGGCGCGGGCTTCCGTGACCTCGAGTTTGAGAAGAAGGTCTTTGAACTGACCAAAACCATCGGTTTTGGTGCGCAGTTCGGCGGTAAGTATTTCTGTCACGACGTTCGTGTTGTTCGTCTGCCTCGCCACGGTGCTTCGTTGCCGATTGCTATTGCGGTGTCCTGCTCGGCAGACCGCCAGCTGCTGGCCACCATCAACTCTGAGGGTGTCTTCATTGAAGAGCTCGAGCACGACCCTGCACGTTTCATTCCTGAGACGGGTCTTGAGGCTATCGAGGAAGCATCTCCCGGTGTTCCCATTGATCTCAACCAGCCCATGGAAGAGATTCTCAAGGAACTCTCTGCCTGCTCTATCGGGACACGTGTGATGCTGACCGGAACCATGATCGTGGCGCGTGACATTGCGCACGCTCGTATGCGTGAGCGTTTGGAACGTGGCGAGGGTCTTCCTGACTACGCCAAGAACCACCCCATCTACTACGCAGGTCCTGCGAAGACTCCAGAAGGTCTGCCCACTGGTTCCTTCGGTCCGACCACCGCTGGCCGTATGGACAGCTACGTGGACGAATTCCAGAAGGCTGGTGGCTCCATGGTGATGCTGGCGAAGGGTAATCGCTCGTCTGTGGTGACCAAGGCGTGTGGCACCTACGGTGGCTTCTATCTTGGTTCTGTGGGTGGTCCTGCTGCGCGTCTGGCACAGGACAGCATTCGCTCGATGGAGATCATTGACTACCCCGAGCTGGGTATGGAAGCGGTCTACAAGATCGAGGTGGAGAACTTCCCTGCCTTCGTCGTTGTCGACGACAAGGGCAATGACTTCTTCACCATGGACACCAGCAAGCCTTTGCTGCTGGGCCCAACCCGCACCAAGTAGCTTTCAGACACAGTAAAGGGGCGCCCACCTTATGCAGGTGAGCGCCCCAATTCGGTGTGCTGACTAGGACAGAATGTCCTCGGTCAGTGCAGCCTTCTCCTTGCCCTGTGCAGCGGCAACAATAAAGCCGATGACACCAGCAATGAAGGGGACGAGCACCAGGAACCAGCCGAAGGGGCTCAGAGCCCATGCGCTTTCTGGAAGCGATGGGTCAACACCATCAGCTGCGGTTCCTGCCAACAGGTTGAAGCGGCTCATCAGCAGGTACTCTCCGAGTACCAGACCGACAACAGCCAGAGCGGGAGCAATCTTGCCCTGCCAGAGGTTAGCGCCGCTGTTCTTTGCAAAGTAGGCAATGACAGCGATGCTGACCAAGATTTCAACCAAGATGATCGCAATAGCGGTGATTGCACTCATCCAGAAGAACAGGTTGAGAACGGGGTCCAGGTTGCCAGCAGCGAACAGGACGATCACGATCAGGGCAATCACCGAGGTGAGGATGACACCTGCGCGAGGAGCACCTGCCTTGTTGGTGTGTGCGAAGCGTTCGGGAAGAACACCACCACGGCCCATTGCGAAGAAGTAACGACCGGTTGCGTTCTGGAATGCAAGCAGACCAGCGAAGAGGCTGGAGACAACCAGCCAGCTCATGATGGTAACCATCCAGCCGCCGACGTACTGGTCTGTCAGTGAGAACAGCACAGCTGCGGGGTCAGCCAGGGGGACACCTTCGATGGAAGAACGCTCAATAACCTGGTCGAAGATTGCGTTGGCGCCCATACCGGTAACCATGGCGAAAGCAACAACTGCGAAGAGCGCAGTGATGATTCCGATAGCCCA
Organism: Actinomycetota bacterium; assembly: GCA_041158725.1. GTDB lineage: Bacteria > Actinomycetota > Actinomycetes > Actinomycetales > Microbacteriaceae > Aurantimicrobium. The sequence goes on along the minus strand of JBEBAV010000018.1, from coordinate 12,109 downwards.
GTAGGTTGCGCGACGAACGGTCTGCTTGGGGTTCTTGGACTCTTCACCGTAGATGGCGGTTGCTTCGAAACCAATGAAGGAAGCGAAAGCGAACGCGATAGCAATACCTGCGCCACCACCGAAGCCACCAGCAAAGATCTGGTCAGGCGAGAAAGATGCTGCGATGTTCCAGCCCTCAGGCCCACCGTTAGCGAGAATCGCCACAGCGGTGATGATGAGGGAGAGGAGCTCGAGGATCATCAGGGTTCCGAGAACCTTGGCGCCGACGTCAACGCTGAGCAGTGACAGTGCGGTGACCAGTACCCAGGCAATGATGGTCCAGACATACCAGGGCAGGTCGAGGCCCAGTGCAGCCATCTGGCCGGAGAGGATTGCTCCGAAGAAGCCGTAGATAGCGAGCTGGATGGTGATGTAGCCGACGATCGAAATGAAGGCGGATGCGACACCGGCCTTCACGCCGAGGCCGCGGCCTACGTAAGCGAAGAATGCACCGGTGTTGGTGACCTTGTGTGCCATCGCGGTGTAACCGACGCTGAACAACAGCAGGACGATACCGACAGCAAGGTATGCACCAGGGGCGGCTGCGCCGTTACCGGCGAGCATGGCGACAGGAACAGCGCCTGTCATGCCCACGAGGGGCGCGGAAGCTGCGACTACGAAGAAGACGATTCCCAGGACGCCGAGGCGGCCCTTCTTCAGGGAGGTGTCTTCAGCCGTTTGCGCGGATGACATCATTGATCTCCTCATTGAGTTCATAAGTAATCGTTCGGATAGAAACGATTTTCTAACTTTCCCAAGAATTGGGGCCGACGTCAAGCTGGAACGGGCATTTTCTCGTAAACGTTATGTTTCGAAAATATGTTTGTTTGGATACGAATGACCATATATTCTTTTTCTATGACTGAACTCAAAGGCTTTCTTGCGCCCAAGACCCCAACTGGTAAAAGCGCCATCATTCCCGAGATGCCTTGGCACTATTCCGGAACGCTACTCACTGTCGAGTACCTGACCGACCCTGCCAATGTGCGCGCTATTCTTCCGCCCGAGCTTGAGCTCGCTGACGAGCAGCCCGGTGCTGTCGCTCTGATCTGGGCTGACTGGCAGTCCTGCTCAGACGACTTTGAAGAGCTGCTGGACCCTGACCGTTCGCAGTACATGGAGACCTTCGTGGTAGTCCGCTGCAAGTACGAAGGTGTCACCTACAGCCGCTGCGTCGCCATCTGGGTGACCAAAGACTTCGCTATGGCTCGTGGCTGGTTCCAGGGCTACCCCAAGAAGCTCGGCTCGATGCACTCCACCCGCGTTTACAACCGCGGCAAGGCAACCCCGACTCTCGAAGCCGGTGCCAAGTTCGGTGCCAGCCTCGCTGCCTACGACCACCGTCTCGCTTCCGCCAAGGTGACCCTCACCGGTCCGGTAGAGAGCAACGGTTTCGTCAACGGACACAAGATGCTTCACAGCCGGTGGGTTCCCTCCATCACTCCTGGTGCAGGTAACTCACTCGACCAGCTCATCACCATGGGCGGCGTCGACCTCGACCTCGGTCAGGCATGGGGCGGAACGGCAGAGCTCACCCTGGGTGACTCGCAGTGGGATGAGCTGGGCTCGATCCTTCCTGTTGAGAAGATCCTGGGTGGTTACTTCCGCGAAGTGGGCACCACCTTCAACGGCGGCACCCTCGTTGCTGACTTGGGTTCCAACCCCAGCATCTAAGAACACACAAGGAAGAGGCCCGGAGGAAAACCTCCGGGCCTCTTTCGTTTCTCCACTCTCTGCTAGGAGAGTGAGGTTTAGTACGCCTCGGCGTATTCGGTGACTTCCCAGTCGGTGACCTCGCGGGTTGCAGGGTCTTCCACTGCTGCTTCGTAACGAGCAATCTCGTCACGCTTGAGCACCATGAAGACGTTGACCAGTTCCTGGGAGAGCTGGTTACGCAGAGCATCATCGACCTCGAGCGCATCCAGAGACTGGCTGAAGGTCTCAGGCAGAATTTCGGCGTTCTCGTTGTCGTAAGCCATACCGACAGCGTCGGGTGGGCATTCCATCTCGTTCACAATGCCGTCGAGGCCAGCGGCCAGGATGGCCGCGATTACGAGGTAGGGGTTGGCTGCGCCATCGCCCACGCGAATCTCGAGACGAGTTCCCTGGCCGCGCTCGGGTGGAACGCGAACCATGCAGGACCGGTTGTCGTAACCCCAGTTGGAGCGGTAAGGGGCCAGGGTGTCTGGGCCTAGGCGCTTGAACGCGTTGATGGTGGGGTTGGTGAAAGCGGTTAGAGCATTCGCGTGCTTGGTAATGCCGGCGATGAGCATCTTGGCGGCAGGGGAGAGGTTGCCCCGGCCGTCGTGCATCTTGTTAATGCCGTCAGCGTCGGTGACCGAGAAGTGCAGGTGGAAACCAGATCCACCTTCGTCACTCCATGGCTTACCCAGGAAGGTGGCGTGCTTGCCGCGCTTGGCAATGATGTCCTTGACGGCAGTCTTGAAGAAGAAGGTGCGGTCTGCCGCATCAAGTGCTTCGCTGTGCCAGAGGTTGACCTCGTATTGTGCGGGGCTGAACTCGTGGTTACCAGCGAAGGCACCAATGTTGAGGCTGTCCAGCATGCGCATGAGGTGCAGGAAGTCACCGTCAGGGTCGACCAGGGTTCCCGTCATGTAGACGCGACCGGTCTGCTCCAACGAGCGAACAAAGTTTCCGTTCTCGTCCTTGTTGGAGATGTAGAACTCCAGCTCGGGCCCGACAACGGGGTGGAGTCCTAGAGCGTGGTAGCTGTCGATGACCTTCTGCAGGACAGAGCGGGGGGACATGAGGTTGGGCTTGCCGTCAGGGTTAAAGGCGTCACCGATGACGTACGCCACACCAGGCTCCCAGGCCAGGGGAGATATGGTGCTGGGCACGATCTGGGTAAAGAAGTCTTGCAGGCCGTCGCTCGCGATGCCGTTAGCTTCGTGGAATTCACCACCGGTGGTGGTGGTCCACACTCCCTGACTAAAGGCAGGGCCGTTGTGGCAGGCCTTATCGAGTTGGCTGACCAGGATGTCCTTAGAACGGGGAATACCCAATACGTCGGAGAACATGACGCGCAAAACGTCGATTCCGCGCTCTCCGAGGTCATCTCGAAGTTTGGTCAGATCGTTAACCATTGCAACTCCTTTGTGGCAAGTTTTGTGTCATAACGCTATCGTTAGGGTACTAACGAATAGTACCTATTCGCGAGAAAACTTCAAAATGTGTGGCACATATTCTTATCTGTAGTCATTCTGTCCTCTAGGAGAGCATTGTGAAAGCCCTCGTAATCCAGCACGACCACGTCAGCCCCACCGGCCCGGTTGGTCGTCGACTTGAGCACCACGGCTTTGAGATCACTGAGTTCCTCGTCGTGCCCGAAGACAAGTTCTCCACCCCCAACATCACGGTGGAATTCCCCCACTTCGATGACTTTGACCTCATTGTTCCCCTCGGCGCTCCGTGGGGGGCGTGGGATAACGAGTGCATTGGTAACTGGCTTGAGCCTGAGCTGGAACTCGTGAAGAACGCAGTGACCTCTGGCAAGCCTGTTCTCGGTATCTGCTTTGGCGGTCAGCTTATAGCCCGTGCCATGGGCGGAACGGTAGCTCGTGCTCCCCAGCATGAGATCGGCTGGACTGCGATTTGGAGTGATCGTCCCGAGCTCGTCTCAAACGGACCCTGGTTCCAATTCCACTATGACCGTTTCACGGTTCCACCGGGTGCTGTGGAGATTGCCCGCAACCCTGCTGCCCCTCAGGCCTTTGTAATAAACAAGTCTTTGGGTGTGCAGTTCCACCCAGAGCTGGAGTCACCAGGACTCAAGGGCTGGCTGGACTGGGGTGGCACCGCGAAGGTCCGCGAAGCAGGACTAGATCCTGAAGTCATGATGGCGCAGACCATCGCAGAAGACCCCGCAGCCGAAAAGCGCACCTCCGCTCTGGTGGATGGCTTCCTCAAGGACGTCGCAGGACTTATTTAGCGGCGAAAGCCTTCACCTGCTCAGCGAAAGCTGAGGCGGTGTCGTGTGCACGGCGGCGGTACTCAAGGAAGTTCTCGTGGCTGAGACGAGCCTGCTCGTCGACGTCTTTACCTTCTTTGATAAAGGACGAGCGGTAGCTGGTCAGCCATGCCAGTTGCTGGTTCAGGCCCACCTCAATGTGGAACTGAGTAGCCCAGGCGGCTGAACCCACGCGGAAAGCTTCGATGATGCCGTCCGTCTCACCCAGAATCTCGACTGAGTCGGGCAGGGTGTAGCTGTCGTAGTGGAAATGGAACGCGGGCAGTGAGGTGCCCAGTTTGGAGAGCACAGGGTCATTCTTGGCCGCTGGCTTCATCTCAACTTCAGTCCAACCCAGCTCAGGAACGGGAGAGGGCTTGAACTCACCACCAGCAACGGAAGCCAGAATCTGGGAACCAAAGCACAGGCCAAAGAACGGAGTCTCGGACTCCAGAGCGTATTCCACGATCTTGCGCTCGTATTGCATCCACTCCAGATCGGGTTCGTCCAAGATGCCGTTGTGAGCACCGAGAGAAATGATGCCGGAGTATTTACCCAGCTCACTGAGCTGCGGACGGGAGTCAAAGTCTTTAGCTGCGTCCCAGGTGTCCAAGAAGAGCCCTGCCTCGGCCAGAGGAACAGCAAATTCGTTGAGGTTGTCATCGAGGTCGTGAACAATGACGAGAACGCGGGGTGAAGTCATGGTTATCAGCCTAAGTCAGTCTGGGTAAGAGGGGGAGAAATAAAGTTGGGCTCCCTCACGGAGGAAGCCCAACTTCTGCGGAGGCCGGAGGGTGAGACGTCCCTCAGGACAACAACGAGTTAGCGCGTGGTGACCTTGACGGGCATGCGCTTGATGCCGTGCACAAAGTTTGAACGCAGGAAGTCGACTTCTCCGGTGCGCTCAACCTTGTCGACGCGGCTGATGAGGTCTTCGAACATGACGCGCAGCTCAATACGTGCCAGGGAGTTACCCAAGCACATGTGGGGGCCACCGCGACCGAAAGTCACGTGCTCGTTGGGGTTACGAGTGACATCCATCTTGTTGGGGTCGAGGAAGACAGCCTCGTCGCGGTTGCCGGAAGCAAACCAAGCGACCATCTTTTCGCCCTTCTTGATCATCTGACCGTTGAAGTCCACGTCCTTGGTCGCGGTGCGACGGAAGTGGTAGACGGGGCTTGCATAGCGCAGGAATTCTTCCACAGCCCAGGGGATGAGCTCAGGGTTCTCCTGCAGGAGCGCAAGCTGGTCAGGGTTGTTAATGAGGTTGTTCATGGTGTGGGTAATGGTGTGACGAGTGGTCTCGTTACCAGCCACAACCAGGAGCAAGAAGTTGGTGTGGAAGTCACGGTCCGATAAAGGAATTCCGTCTGAAGGTGAGCTGTTGATGAGGACGGAAACCAGGTCTGTGCCGTTCTTACCCAGACGCTGGCGACGAAGCTCGTCACCGTATTCGAATACTTCGAGTGCGGCAGGGGAGCGGAAGGGGAGGTTCTTGTATTTCTCAGACTCTTCTGAGTTGATCAGAACGTCAGCGTGCTCAGGGTCGGAGAAGCCCACCATGCGGTTACCCCAGTCAATGAGTTGGCCGGTGTCCTCATCGGGAACGTCCAAGATCTTGGCCAAAACACGGATGGGGAAGTCAGCAGCAACGTCTTCAACGAAGTCGAACTCGCCCTTGGCGAAGGCGTTGTCGAGAGTGTTAGCGGTGAGGCCGCGGAGGAAGTTCTCATAGCGGGCAACAGCTGCAGGAGTGAACTCAAACTGAATCAGGCGACGCATGGCGCGGTGACGAGCACCATCGGTTTCCAGGAGTGAGCGGCGTGCTTCTTCCTGTTCGGGGGTGACTTCTTCCAAGTTGGTGAAGCGCTCACTGGTGAAGGTTTCTGAGTCGCGGAGCACCTTCACGATGTCGTGGTAGCGGGTTGCGGACCAGAAGCCACTGCCGTCAGCACCCTCATCGCTGAAGTGGGCGGGGGTGTTGGTGCGGATTTCTTCGAATGCTGCCCAGGGGGCGCCGTTCTTGAAAAGTTCTAAATCGGCCAAGTTGTAGGGCGACGATGGCTTCATCGAAGTCTCCTCGTTGAGATTGTTCGGATACGAATAATCTCAGGATAGCCCCTTCCCCCCAATGTAAGTCAAGTTCTTCCCGTGGATGTCGCACCTGCTGGCATAAACTTGTGAAACGTTCAGAAGGAAGAGAGAAATCATGGCAGGTAGTCACACCCTGGCTGAGACTGAGTCTCAGATCACCAGTCGACTCAGCCACATGACCCTGGACTTTGAGGCCATGGCCGTCATGTCTAACCTCTTCCGTGCGGCCAGCGCCGTGCGCAATCACTTTGAACGTAACGTCTTGGCCGAGAGCGGCCTGAGCTGGACTGCTTTTGTCGTGCTCTGGGTGACCTGGATTTGGGAACCTGCAGAAACTCGAGACATTGCTGAAGAGAGCGGTATCTCAAAGGCGACACTCACCGGTGTGCTCAAGACCCTGGAGAAGATGGGTCTGGCAGAGCGCTCACGCAGTGAATCAGATGGCCGTCTCGTTTTGGTGAGCCTGACCGAGAAAGGTCACGAGCTCATGGAGAAGTTGTTTCCTGCTTTTAACCGTCAGGAAATCGAAATCACCTCAAGCATTCCTAATGGTGACCGTGCCAAGTTCGCAGACATGCTGCGCTTACTGACCAACTACACCGAAGAGCAAGCTAAGTAGTTAGCGCGAAGCTCCATACTTGCCAGCTTCCGCAACGAAACGTTCAAACAGTTCCATCTGGGGCCTGTTGCTGTCGTAGTTATCTTCCGGGTGCCACTGCACACCAAAGGCCCAGCCGGGGGCATCAATCTTGATGGCTTCGACATCGCCCTGCGCAGAGCGGGCAATGACTTCCAAGCCTTCACCCACAATGTCAATCACCTGGTGGTGGTAGCAGGACGCTTCCACAGTGGGTGAGCTCAGGCCCATCTCAGAGTGATACTTCTCAATCGTGACCGGAGCCACATAGTGCTGGTGGGGCTCATCCATGTGCTGGACCAGGGTGCCACCGCGGGCCACGTTGGTGATCTGGGTGCCACGGCAGATTGTCAGCACGGGCATGCCGGTGCCCAGGGCGTAGTTCACGAGCGAGATGTCGACGGCATCTGCAAGGTCGTCCACGTCATAGACGTGCTCTGAGCTGATTTCTTGGCCATAGCTTTGAGGGTTCACATCAGCACCGCCGGGCATCAGCACGCCATCAATACCGTCGAGGCGCTCGGCCCAGTTGCTGCCCGCAACAGGGAGGAAGGTCAGGGGCTCTCCACCAGCAGCCCACACTCCTTCAGCCAAGCGGCGGGCCGTAATTACTGCGGCATAGCGCGTGGCCGACGTGTTCTCGGCAAATCGAGCAAGGATGGCGATTCGTGGGCGGGCCATCAGCACACCTTTCACATAAAAATGGTGATTTAGCTTGTGTGACTTTTATATCCTAGTAATAATCATTAGTATACGAATGATTACTTCAACACAACGATGTGAGGACCTGCCCCATGAGCACAATTAGCGTTGCCGGTGTCGAGATTGACACCCGCCACTACATTGGCGGCAAGCGCATCCCCTCAGCTGACACCTTCACCAACACCTCACCGATTGACGGCACCTTCCTCGGTGAAATTTCCCGCGGTGGCCAGGAAGAAGCTGATGCAGCTATCGCTGCAGCCCGTGCCGCCTTCCCCGCCTGGGCAGCGCTAGGACCCCAGGGTCGTGGTGTTCTGCTCCACAAACTTGCAGACCTGATCGAAGAAAACAATGAGACCCTGTCTCAGCTGGAGACCATGGACAACGGTTCGCTGCTGCGTTCACACCGCCGCGGTGTGATGCCCCGCGTGGCGATGAACATCCGCTTCTTTGCTGACTGGGCCATTAACGAACTGCACCACGATGCGTTTGAAACCCGTGGACACACCAACAACGTCAGCTGGGACCCCTCCGGTGTTGCTGTACTGATTACCCCCTGGAACGCACCACTCATGCTGGCCACCTGGAAGATTGGTCCTGCCCTCGCTGCTGGAGACACCGTTGTGCTCAAGCCAGCAGAGTGGACACCACTGAGTGCGTCCTTCTTTGCAGACCTGACCAAGCAGGCAGGTATTCCTGACGGCGTCTTCAACGTTGTTCAGGGCTATGGCAAAGAGATTGGTGCAGCACTTGTTGCACACCCTGACATCAACCGCATCTCCTTCACCGGATCTGTCCCCACCGCCAAGGTGATTGCCCGCGCTGCAGCAGATAACCTCACTCCTTGCTCCTTTGAGCTCGGGGGCAAGAGCCCCATGATTGTGCTCGAGGATGCCGACCTCGACCTCGCAGCTGAGATTGCAGTTGAGCAATACGACAACGCCGGCCAGGTGTGTCTCTCCGGAACACGCATCTTCGTCCACGAGAACGTGGCAGATGAATTCGCTCAGAAGTTTGGCGAGAAGGCGGCAGCCATCAAGCAGGGCGACCCCCGCGATGAGAACACCGATATTGGTCCCCAGATTCACCAGGTTCACTTCGACCGCGTGAAGGGATTCGTGGACCGTGCGAAGGCTGAAGGCCAGGAGATTGTCTGGGGTGGTGAGCCCAACGCAGAACTCGGTGGTCTCTTCTTCAAGCCCACTCTGGTGAAGAACCCCACCGAAGGCTCCGAGATTGTCACGAGCGAAATCTTCGGTCCTGTGCTGTGCATGATGACCTTCACCACAGACGAAGAGGTGATTGAGCGTGCCAACGGCACCGAGTTCGGTCTGGCAGCTGTGGTGGTCTCTGGTGACAAGGACCACGCCAAGAAGATCACTGACGTACTGGTTGCAGGAACCATCTGGGTTAACTGCTTCTTTGTGCGCGACCTGCGCGCACCTTTCGGCGGATCGAAGAAGTCAGGTATTGGTCGCGATGGCGGCACCTGGTCTTTCGACTTCTATGCAGATGTCAAGAACACCGTAGTTTCACCAAATGGATGGAAGGAATAACCATGGGCGAAGTAGTAGGCGCTGCAATTCTTGCGCACGTACCCACAATCATGCTCCCCAAGGAAACTCGTCTGGAGCTCAATGAGGGCAAAGAGATCTCCCTCGTTCCTGGCTTAGAGAAGCTTCGCAAGGACGTCATGGAGAAACTCGATTACGACACCGTGATCGTGCTCGACTCTCACTGGGCAACCACCGTGGAGTTCGTCATTACCTCTCACGACCACCGTGAAGGAAAATACACCGCGGAAGAACTTCCTCGCGGAATGTCACAGATTCCCTACTCCTTTAAGGGTGACCGTGAACTCGCAGAGTCCGTGGTCAAGTATGACGAGAAAAACGGAACCTGGATCACTCCCATCTCCGACCCCTACCTGCCCATCATGTATGCAACCGTGAACCTGTGGGACTACCTGGGTAAGGGGCTGGACAAGCGTTGGGTTTCTGTCTCGGTGTGCCAAACCGCGACCACGGAAGACTTCCTGCGTGCAGGTCGTGCACTCGGTGAAGCCATTCGTGACTCGGACCGCAAGGTGCTGTTGCTGGCTTCCGGTGCACTCTCACACACCTTCTACAAGCTGCGCGATTTGCGCAAGCACGAAGCAAGCGACCCCAGCCACATCTTCTCTCCCGAAGCACGTGCTGCGGACGAAGAGCGCATTGAGTGGTTCAAGGCCGGCGACCATGCACGTGTGCTCGAGACCATGCCTGAGTTCCTCAAGTTCAAGCCTGAGGCTAACTTCAGCCACTACCTGACCATGGCTGGTGCCATCGGTGAAGAAGCCAACACCTCCCAGGGTGTGATGTACTCGGACTACGAGAACTCGGTCGGCACTGGTCAGGTTCACATCTACTTCCCGAAGCCCGAAGGTGGCTTCCCTCAGCCAAAGGACATGGTTCTCTCCCGTGACTGAATATCGTCGAATCCTGCTTGACGGCGCCGCGGTGCAAACCGTGCGCGACGGAGAGTTCCTTGTTGCCGCTGACGGTCGTCGTGTGGCTATCGAAGATGCGCAGCATCTGCCCCCTTCGGAACCCACGAAGATCATCGCGGTTCACCTGAACTACGACAGCCGCACCAAAGAGTTCATGACCAAGCTCCCTGATGCACCCACCTACTTCCACAAGCCCATCACGGCCATCAACAGCCACAAGGGTGCTGTTGTCCGCCCCGAAGGCTGCAAGTGGTTGAACTATGAAGGTGAAATCGTCATCGTGATCGGCAAGACCTGCCGCAACATTTCTCCCGAGGAAGCCGGCGACTACATCGCCGGATACACCGTGGGTAATGACTATGGTCTGCACGACTTCCGCGACACCGACGCCGGATCCATGCTGCGCGTGAAGGGGTCGGACACTCTGGCACCTGTTGGCCCCGGCCTGGTCACCGACTGGGACTTCCGCAACAAGATGATCCGCACCTATGTCAACGGTGAAGTCAAGCAAGAAGACAACACCGACAACATGGAATGGGACATGCACTATCTCGTCGCAGATATTGCTCGAACCATCACCCTGGTTCCGGGCGACATGCTCTTCTCGGGTACACCCGCATTCTCTCGTCCCGTTCAGCCTGGCGATATCGTCGAGGTTGAGGTCGAAGGACTTGGTCGCTTGACCAACCACATCGTTGTCGGACCCACTCCGATTCGCACCGATGTCGGCGCACAGCCCACCGAAAGCGAAGAAGTGATTTCAACTGCCTTAGGCGGTGACTGGGAATTCCGCGGAATTCGCACACCGTCTAAGGATCTATACCCATCCACTGTGGAGGAAAAAGAATAATGATCAAGATTAACGTCGACATGGAGAAGTGCCAGCACTATGGCCAGTGCGTCTTTGAGGCACCCAATGTTTTCCGTCTCAACGATGACGACAAGCTGGAATACCACGCAACCGCTGAAGACAGCGAGCGTGACAACGTCCAGGCTGCGATCGATGTCTGCCCCATGCAGGCCATCTTTATCGTCGACTAAGGAATATTCATGACGCGCCCCGTTCTGATCATTGGCGCTTCTATGGGAGGTCTTCGCGCAGCAGAGTCGCTGCGTCGAAGCGGTTATGCCGGACCCATTGTGGCTATCGGCGAGGAGGTTCACCCTCCCTACAACCGTCCACCTCTGTCCAAAGAAGTGCTTGCCGCTGACGTCAACCACGACGCTGTTGCCTTCCCTCTGGGGGAAGCAGTTTCTGACGTGGAATGGATTCTTGGCCGCAAGATTGAACGGGTCGACTTAGAAGCACAGGTTGTCACCGATGACCTCGGGGTCGAACACGCCTACGAAGCTCTCATCATCGCGACCGGTCTTCGTCCACGCCGCGTTGACCTTCCGGGCATGCCAAAGAAGGGGGCGCACGTCATTCGTTCACTCGATGACGCTGTTGCTCTTCGTGCAGAGATCCAGGAAGGCACTCGCGTTGTTGTTTACGGCGCAGGTTTCATTGGCTGTGAAGTGGCCGCTACTGCGAAGAAGCTCGGCGCACACGTCACGGTGATTGGTAAGGGACCAGTTCCTTTGCTACGACCACTCGGTCTGGACCTTGCTCGCGACATCCAAGCACGGCAGGAAGCCGAGGGTGTGAACTTCTTCATGGGCTCCACCATCACCAAGGTGACCGGTGGTGACCGGGTGGAGAGCGTACTTCTTGACTCTGGCGTTGAGCTCTACACCCAGGTGCTCATCGAGGCCATCGGCTCCGAGCCCAACCTTGAGTTGATGCACGGCAACGACGTCGACCTCGACGGCGGTATTGGAACTGATTCCAGTCTGCGGGTGTTGAAGAAAGATGGCACCGTCTGGGAGAACGTTTACGTCGTCGGCGACGTGGCACGCTTCCCCATCCCGCAATTCTGTGACTACCCTCGCCGGGTGGAGCACTGGAACATCCCCACCGAAATGGCGCGCAAGGTCGGTAAGGAAGTTGCTCTTCAGTTATCCGGTGATGCCACCGCGTTTGCTGAAGAAGTGGCCAAACCTTTCGCCCCCATTCCCTCTTTCTGGAGTGACCAGTTCGATGTCAGCCTGCTGGCATATGGCCTGATTGACCAGGCAGAAGAAATCAAGCTCCTCGATGGTGAAGTTGGCGGCGACTGTATCTACGGTTATTACAAGCGCG
>JBEBAV010000017.1:0-30985 GCA_041158725.1 Actinomycetota bacterium | reverse complement strand
AAAAAAGGAAAAAGAAATGGCACCGAAAAAGAAGGTCACAGGTCTGATTAAGCTTCAGATCCAGGCCGGCGCCGCGAATCCAGCTCCTCCTGTTGGTCCCGCTCTGGGTCAGCACGGTGTGAACATCATGGATTTCTGCAAGGCATACAACGCAGCAACCGAATCACAGCGCGGAAACATCATCCCCGTTGAGATCACTGTTTACGAAGACCGTTCATTCGACTTCATCCTCAAGACTCCTCCTGCAGCAGAAATGATCAAGAAGGCCGCTGGCGTTGCTAAGGGTTCTGGTACTCCTCACACGGTGAAGGTTGCCAAGCTGACCCAGGCACAGGTTCAGACCATTGCGGAAGCAAAGATGGTTGACCTCAACGCTAACGACATTGACGCAGCTAAGAAGATCATCGCCGGAACCGCTCGTTCCATGGGCATCACGGTAGAGGGCTAAGGGGTATAAATCATGGCTAAGAAGTCAAAGGCATACCAGGCCGCTGCTGCAAAGATCGAAGAGGGTAAGTACTACACCGCTTCTGAGGCAGTAGCTATCGCTAAGGAAACTGGTTCCGCCAAGTTCAACAGCACCGTTGAGGTTGCCCTCAAGCTCGGTGTTGACCCTCGTAAGGCAGACCAGATGGTTCGTGGAACCGTCATGCTGCCTCACGGTACCGGTAAGACTGCACGCGTTATCGTGTTCGCAACCGGTCCTGCAGCTGAAGCAGCTCTTGCTGCGGGTGCTGACGAGGTTGGTGGCGACGAGCTCATCGAGAAGGTAGCCGCTGGTTACACCTCATTCGATGCAGCAGTTTCGACCCCTGAGCTCATGGGTAAGGTTGGTCGTCTCGGTAAGGTACTCGGTCCTCGTAACCTGATGCCAAACCCCAAGACGGGAACCGTAACCCCCGATGTCGCTAAGGCTGTTACCGACATCAAGGGCGGAAAGATCGAGTTCAAGGTAGACAAGCACTCCAACGTTCACTTCATCGTGGGTAAGGCTTCGTTCACCGCTGAGCAGCTGTCGGAGAACATCGCCGCAGCTCTCGACGAAGTTGTTCGCCTCAAGCCTTCATCGGCAAAGGGCCGCTACATCCAGAAGGGTGCCGTCTCGACCACTTTCGGTCCTGGCATCCCCCTCGATGTTGCAAGTATCTAAGTTCAACTGAACTAGAGAAAGGGTCCGTCGCGACAGCGACGGGCCCTTTCTGCTTTTCCCCAGCACACTCACCGGTAGCCTTGATGTATGAGCGTGTGGGATGACCTCGTTGGCCAGCAGGAGGCCATTGATGTTTTTCGTGCTGCGTCTGAGTCAGAGTTAGCTTCGGCAACTGCCCACGACTCCGCCATGACCCACTCCTGGTTGGTTACCGGTCCTCCGGGCTCTGGCCGCTCGAACTTGGCCTATGCGTTTGCTGCCTCGTTGCTGTGTCGTGAAGGCGGGTGTGGCACGTGTGCAGATTGCCAGCAGGTTGCCGCGCGCACTCACCCTGACCTTGCCACCCTCACCACTGAGCGTGTCATTATCTCGATCGATGAGGTGCGTGCACTCGTGCAGAGCTCGCAGTATTCACCTGCAGTGGCCCGCTATCGCGTGATTGTGATTGAGGACGCTGACCGTATGGCTGAGCGCACCTCGAACGTTCTGCTCAAGGCACTTGAGGAGCCCCCCGAGCGCACGGTGTGGATTCTGTGCGCACCGAGTGAAGCAGACCTCATTCCCACTATTCGTTCGCGCGTGCGCTCGGTGCGCTTGCGCGTGCCCAGTGTCTCGGATGTGGCACAGCTGATCATGGCTCGTGACGGCGTGGATGCCGACACTGCTGAACGTGCTGCTCGCCATGCCCAGTCCCACATCGGGATGGCTCATCGTTTGGCGACAAATCCTCAAGCGGCTGCCCGCCGTGAAGAAACAGTGCGCTTAGTGCTTGGCATCATGACAGTCCGTGAAGCAGTACTTGCTGCCGCACGGATGATTGAGATTGCCACCGATGACGCTAAGGCCATCACGGAAGAGCGTGATGGGGCAGAGCTGGAACAGCTTCGCCGGTCGATGGGTATCGCCGAAGGCGATGCCATTCCCTCCAACCTGCGCAGTCAGGTCAAGGGCTTGGAAGAACAGCAGAAGCGCCGTGCGACGCGCAGCCTGCGCGACGGGTTGGATCGCATCCTGGTTGATCTGCTCTCGGTCTATCGCGATGTATTGCGCCTGCAGTTGGGCGTGACTGAAGACCTGATCAACATCGAGTTTGACGCAGAGCTGCGAGCTGCGGCGGCAGCACGCTCCAGCGAAGACACGCTGGCCACCATGGAAGCTATCGGTGAAGCGCGTGAGCGTATTGACGCCAACGTCGCCCCAGCCTTGGCGATGGAGGCGCTGCTCATTCGAGCTTCGCGCTCTGAAGTTCCTGTATGAGCATGAAAGCTGTGCTGCGCGCTGTTGCTGTGGCAACCGTGGCCCTGACGTTATCTGCCTGTTCTGCCGGGGTCGTGCCTGAGCCGACACTCTCCCCAGAGGTTATTCCTGCTGAGTATCAACCGTTCTATTCGCAAACACTGGAATGGACTGACTGTCATGAAGACATGCAGTGCGCCACCGCCACTGCTCCGCTGAATTGGGATGACCCCACCGGGGACACTATTGAACTTGCTCTTGTGCGCCACCAGGCCACCTCGTCGAGGAAGCTGGGGTCGCTGTTTGTGAACCCTGGCGGCCCGGGAGCTTCCGGTGTGAATCTGGTTGTGGATTCTCTCGACTATGCCGTCAGTGGTGATGTGCAGAAGCACTACGACGTGATCGGGTTTGATCCTCGAGGTGTTGGAGCATCCACACCGGTGGTCTGCTTTGATGACGCAACACAGTTGGATGAGTATCTCTTCGGCACGTTGGATGCGGAGCGTGGCAGTCCTGAATGGTTTGCTGAGCGTGAAGCCGCCAGTGAGGAATTTGCTCAAGCCTGCCTCGAGCGCACGGGAGACCTCCTGGCCCATGTGGACACGGTCAGTGCTGCGCATGATCTCGACATGTTGCGGGCAACGGTGGGGGACCGACAGCTCAACTACCTGGGCTACTCCTATGGAACCTTGCTCGGGGCAATCTATGCCGAGAACTTCCCCGGGAACGTGGGGCGGATGGTGCTCGATGGAGCACTCGATCCGTCCTCAACGAGTGCAGATGTGATTCTCACGCAATCGATTGGGTTCGAGAATGCCTTGCGTGCTTATCTGGCTGATTGCCTGGCTGGCTCTGAATGTCCCTTCAGTGGTTCTGTCGATTCTGCGATGAGTCAGGTGGGAGCTTTACTGGCCAGCCTGGAAGCAGAGCCCCTCACGGCCTCTGACGGCCGTGCTCTCGGGGCAGATTCGATGTTGACGGCCATCATTGCTCCGCTCTATGACAAGAACGCCTGGAGTTTTCTCTCTGAGGTTTTTGCCGGCGTTAATGACGGCGATGCTGACACTGCCTATGGTTCTGTGGATTGGTACTACAGCCGCAATGAGGATGGCAGCTATGCCGATAACTCCACCGAGAGTTTCCTTGCTATCAACTGCCTGGACTACCCGGTGAAGAACGACCCAGCTCAGTGGGCGGCTGATGCGAAGGTGATGCAAGCCCAAGCACCCGTCATTGGCCCCTATCTGGCCTATGGGGACCAGCTGTGTTCACAGTGGCCATTCCCAGCGGTGTTGACGCCGAAGAAGGTCACGGCGAAGGGCGCGGGAGACGTTCTCGTTGTCGGCACGACGGGAGATCCGGCCACGCCCTATCGCTGGGCACAAAACTTGGCTGCCCAGCTCGAGGGCGGCCATTTGGTGACCTATCAGGGCGAAGGCCACACGGCTTATAACAAGTCGAACGCGTGTGTGAATAACGCGGTGGATGGGTTCTTGTTGCGCGGCAAGGTTCCCGCAACAGACCCTCAGTGCTAACGCTCTAGTCGAGCGATGCGTTCTTCCACCAGCGGGCTACTGCCAAAACTTGCTCGGAGTGCGTGTGCAACGGTGTGCTTCGAGAAGTGTTTCGCGGCAGCATCATCGGCAAGTAGTTCTGTCGTGATGCGCGTGGCCTGAGCCATGCGCTCACTGGCGGAGAAGCCGGGAGCAACTGCCATGGCCAGAACTCCGGCTGCGCGAATAATTCCATGGCGTTGATCGAGGTGGGCTTGCTCGTGGGCTAGCGCTGCATTGAGAAGTTCGGGGCTGAGTGCGGCAATGATGCCTGAGCTGACCATGATGCAGTTGGCGCTGGGCACGGCCATCAAGATGATCTCAGGTGATTCAAAAATCATCACGCGATGTCCTGAGAGCTCTGTGATCTGTCCTCGAGGAATGAGCAGGGCGAACTGTTCGTTGAGCTCCCTGCGACGTTCTCTGAGTTCGCCCAGGGCTGCTCCGAAGCGAAAGACGAGAATCCCCAGCACGGCGAGGGCTATCCAGCCGAAGATGTTTTCCAGGATCGGCACAATGATTCGTGCTGCGTCGACTTCGTCTACATGCTGGGCCAGTGCGCGACCGACTAGTCCCACTAATGCGGTGAGGAGGGAGATGGCGGCGATGCCGAGTGAGACAAACCAGGTGTAGAGCACGAAGCCTGGACGCTTACTCACCAGCTGTGGGTCGGCGAGAATGCGCGGAACAATGAGTGAGATTGCTGCATAGACAGCAAACAGCACAACTATTGTTTGAAGCTCCATGCTTCCACGCTAACCGTAGTTAGTCGTTGTCGAGGGCCTTGCGCAGAAAGGCCCTGTCCTCGTCGGAGAGAGTTCCTGCGAAAAGGAGAAGAGCAGCGACGTGATCGTCTGCGCTGTGGAGTGCACTATTCATCGTGTTGGTCACGTGAGCAATGCGACTGTGTGCTGCCATGAATGTTTGGCTTCGTCCGCCCGTCGACTCTTTGATGACCTGGCCCTTTGCACACATGCGGTCAAGGACAGTAATGAGTGTCGTAATCGCGGGAACATTCTGAGTGAACTGTGCCTGGACATCTTTGGCAGTCATGGGGGTATTTGTTTGCCACAGGATGGTCATGATGTCGGCCTCGAGTTCACCTCGGTTGCGCTGAGTGGCCATGAATCCTCCTGAGTTGTTTTTCTACATCTCGTAGAATACTATCAGTTTTCTACATTACGTAGAATATACCTCAACAAAGGAATTGAATTGAATAACTCAACTTCCGCAACAAAGCGCGGATTCTCTCTCGTAGCTGTGGCAATCGCAGCACTGGCTCTCGTCGGTTGTGCGCCCGCTACACCAGAACCCGTTGCCCCCACCGCTTCCGATGTGTGGATTAAGGCTGTTCCCGAGCTCATGGATGGCATGGCCATGACCGGTGTCTTCATGACCCTGGAAAACCCTTCTGATGAAGACATCGAACTCGTTGGTGCAACAAACACCACTGAGGGACTGACCGAAACCCCACTCGAAATCCACGAAGTTGTCCAGGGTGATGACGGTGAGATGAAGATGCAGATGGTGGAAGGCGGAATCGTGATTCCTGCAGGAGGATCTGTGCAGCTCAAGCCCGGTGGCTACCACGTCATGTACTGGGATCTGCTCAAGCCCATCCCTGTTGGAAGCCACGTCACCATGACGCTCGAGTTCTCCAACGGAACGACCCTTGATGTCGATGCTGTTGCTCGCGACATCTCCACTTACGCAGGCTAAGTCATCCCACGAAGCTCTCAGAAGAAATAGGTAGCGTAGAAATATGACTCAAACGCCAGCAGAATCCGGTGAATCCGAGGGAGTAGTTTCCCGCCGTGGATTCCTGGCTTCTGCTGGCGTTGTGTCTAGTTACGTCGTCGCCGGGGCAGCTGGTTTTGCCGGCGGTGCACTCACTGTCAACGCTGCGGCAGCTTCTACCCCGGAGAAAGAAGCACAACTTCGTCAACAGCAACAATCGGCAACCATTCCCTTCTATGGGGAATACCAGGCCGGCATCATGACGCCGCTGCAGGCATACGGAACCTATGCGGCCTTCACACTCAAGCCGGGTATTGGTATTGACCAGGCTCGCGCCATGATGCAGCTGCTCAGTGATGATGCGGCCCGCCTTGCCCAGGGCAAGCCCACCTTGCCCGATAGTGACCCCTATCTCGCAACCGAGCCTGCACGTCTGACCTCCACCTTTGGTTTTGGCCCCGGATTCTTCAGTAAGCTCGGACTCGACGGGAAACGTCCACAGGGCTTCGCTGAACTACCTGCCTTCTCTATTGACAAACTGCAGCCAGAATTCTCCGGTGGCGACCTAGTCATCCACGTGGGAGCGGACAATCCTCTCACCGTTGCACACGCAGCCCGTCAGCTCGGTCGCACTGCACAGACCTTTGCCGAGCCGCTGTGGTCACAGTCCGGCTTCAACCGCCCACAATATGGCGTTCCCTCGGATCAAACCGGTCGTAATCTTTTTGGCCAAGTAGACGGAACCGTCAACCCTCGCACCGAGAAAGAATTCGATACCCAGGTCTGGGCATCGAGCGGTCCTCGCTGGTTCCACGACGGAACCTGCTTAGTTATTCGCCGCATCCAGATGGACTTCACCGGTTGGGACAAACTCGACGACACTAAGAAAGAAACTGCGATGGGTCGTCGTCTGAGCAATGGCGCTCCCTTGACGGGAACCTCCGAATTCGATGCACCTGATCTCTCTGCCACATATGACAACGGTCTTTCTGTGATTCCCTCTTTCGCTCACGTGCGCAGATCACGCATGGGAACAGATGCTGAGCGATTCCTTCGCCGTCCCCTGAACTATGAAGACGGATTGCTGCCCAGCGGTGAACCCAACGCGGGACTCATCTTTGCTGCCTATATGGCAGACATTGCGAAGCAGTACATTCCCGTTCAACAACGCTTGGCAGATTTAGACTTGATGAATACCTGGACCACTCCTATTGGGTCCGCGGTGTTTGCACTTCCCCCGGGCTGTCAGCGTGGGGGCTATATCGGTGAAGGACTACTCGGATGATTCGCAAAGTATGTGCTGCTGTGGCAGCACTGTTCCTGGCCCTTTTTGTCACGGTGGGAACGGCATCCATGGCCTCTGCACACTCCGACACCTACCAGTCGGTTCCTGCAGATGATGCAACGATGAAGACCCCCGTCACCGAAATTCAGTTCACCTTCGTCGAACCCGTGAACGCAGAACTTGCTCCACCCGAGGTCGCCCTGGTGAACGAGAAGGGTATTGCCGTTGAACTCGGTGCCCCCACACTCGATGAGACCGGTGCAACCATGACCTCCAAGATCCTGACGGGTGCGCTTCCCAACGGCGTCTACACCGCGAGCTTCCGCATCGTTTCGGAAGACGGACACCCCGCTTCAGGTGAGCTGCTGTTCACCGTGGAAGACTCAACGGCACCTGCGCTCGAGGAAACAACAGAAGAGGATACTGACGCCACTGCAGATGCTGACACTGACGCAGATATCATGGTCACCTCTGCCGGGGGAGAAGCCAATGACGGGCAGCTCCAGGTGGTTTTGGGCGTGACCGCAGCAGGTGCTGTGTTGCTGGCAGCAGTGCTGGTTATCGTGGCACTGCGCCGTCGACGCAATTCCGCATCGAAGGAGTAGTTCTCCCGTTTTTGCTGGAGAAAACAAGCTACTAAGCTTGAAAACTGTTCCGCATTCGTGCGGTTCGTGCCGCCTTAGCTCAGTTGGTAGAGCGATTCCCTCGTAAAGAATAGGTCGCGGGTTCAATTCCCGCAGGCGGCCCCACGGCACTTCCTTGCGTTTGAAACACAGCAATTCTCGAAGGAACATCATGAAGGACTGGACTCCTAAACTTTGGCTCCGTATCCTGCTTCCCACCGTCTTGGTGGTTGTCTGGTTTGCTATCGCAGGCCTGGGCGGGCCCACGTTTGGCAAGATCTCTGAAGTCTCCACCAATGACCAGGCCGGCTTCCTGCCCGCCAGTGCACAAAGCACCGAGGTCAACGAATGGCAGACAAAGTTCAATGACTCCGAAGCCATTCCGGCCATCGTGGTATTCCAGAAAGACTCGGGCGAGGTCACCGATGCGGACAAGCTCAAGTTCGATGAACTGACCACAACACTGGAGAACACCGAAGGTGTTGCTCCCAGTGTTGAAGGGGAAGTTCCTTCCGTTCTCGGCCCCACCTACTCTGACGACAACAAAGCAGTCGAATACCTCGTGTTCTTCGAAGCAAGTGGCGAAGAGTTGCTCAGCAGCATTGAAGGTTTGCGCGCTGAACTAGCCGATGCCACCCCAGCCGGCTTCACCGGTTATGTGACCGGCCCTGGTGGTCTACTTGCTGACTTTGTCAGTGGTTTCGCGGGTATTGACGGCATTCTGCTCATCGTTGCGCTTCTGGCCGTCTTCATCATCTTGCTCGTGGTCTATCGCGCGCTCTTGCTGCCCATCCTGGTGCTGTTGACTTCCGTCTTTGCCCTCTCCGGCTCCATCCTGGGAATTTACTACCTCGCCCTTAACGACATCATCAAGGTCAACGGTCAAAGCCAAGGAATTCTCTCGATTCTGGTTATTGGTGCGGCAACCGACTACGCCCTGCTCTTCGTTGCCCGCTATCGCGAAGCACTGTTCGAGGTTCAGAACAAGTGGACTGCTCTGGGACGTGCATTCCGTGGATCGTTCGAGCCCATCTTTGCTTCAGCGGCAACCGTTATCGCGGCGCTGCTGTGTCTGCTGTTCTCTGATTTGAACTCAAATAAGTCATTGGGCCCCATTGCCGCGTTCGGTATTGGTTTTGCCTTCCTGGCAGCAATCAGCTTCCTTCCTGCGCTGTTGGCCATCTTCGGTCGCGCAGCCTTCTGGCCCTTCATGCCCAAGCCTGGCAAGAAGAAGCTCGCTCCGGTTGAACCCAACACCCTGCCCGGCCTCGAAGGCGTTCGTGGCCTGTGGAAGAGCGTGGGTAACCTCGTGGGCAAGAAGCCACGTGCAACGTGGATCATTACTCTCGTCGTGCTGTTGGCCGCTGTTGCAGGCCTTCCAGGCCTCAAGGCGAATGGTATTCCTCAGACTGAACTGTTGCTCGGTGACAATATTGAATCTGTTGATGGCCAAGAAGTTCTGGCGCAGCACTTTGATGCCGGTGATGGTTCCCCCGTGATCATCATTGCGGATGAGGCTAAGTATGAAGACGTCCTTGCCGCTGCTGAAGCAACCGAGGGAATTTCGAAGGCGTCAGTTCAGGCTGATGCCACCGCGATGGCTGAGGCCTACAAGAAGGCCATTGCAGACGCCGCAGCCAAAGCAGCCGCTGCCGCAGCGGCTGCTGGTGTTGCAGGTCCTCCTGCCGGCGTGATGACGGGACCACCTGCTGGTGTAGCGACAGATGCGGCTCCTGCTTTTGAACTGCCCGAGATTGCCCCCATTCCTCAGGTGGTCGATGGCAAGGTCCTCATTAACGCAACCTTGACCTACCAAGCAGACTCTGCCGCGGCAGAGAATGTGGTCAAGCAGATGCGCACCGACCTGGTCAGTGTTGATCCTTCTGTTCTGGTTGGTGGCGAGACCGCTATTGCGCTCGACACAAACCAGACTGCCCAAGCCGACCTGGTGAAGATTATCCCGATTGTTTTGCTCGTGATCTTCTTCATCCTGATGCTGTTGCTGCGCTCTGTTGTGGCACCACTGTTGCTGATTTTCACCGTTGTGGTGAGCTTCGCGGCAACGATGGGTCTTGCCGCAATCTTTTTCAACAACGTATTTGGTTTCCCCGGAGCTGATGCAAGCGTTCCGCTCTTTGGGTTCGTCTTCCTCGTTGCACTAGGTATTGACTACAACATCTTCCTGATGACGCGTGTGCGCGAAGAGAGCATCAACCTAGGAACCCGCCCTGGCATCTTGAAGGGTCTGACCGTCACCGGTGGTGTCATCACCTCGGCTGGTATCGTGCTGGCGGCAACCTTTGCCGCGCTGGGCGTGATTCCACTGCTGTTCCTGGTTCAGCTGGCGTTCATCGTCTCGGTCGGTGTCATCATCGACACCGTGCTGGTGCGCACACTCCTCGTGCCCGCACTGGCCTATGACATCGGACCCAAGATCTGGTGGCCCAGCAAGCTGGGACGCGAGATCAACTAATCTCCACACACACGAGGAGGACCCTGAAAGC
The DNA here is from genome assembly GCA_041158725.1 of Actinomycetota bacterium. Lineage (GTDB taxonomy): Bacteria > Actinomycetota > Actinomycetes > Actinomycetales > Microbacteriaceae > Aurantimicrobium. The sequence continues at coordinate 20,897 of JBEBAV010000017.1, read as the reverse complement.
AGGGTCCCCCTCGTGTTGTGTCTGAGATCTAAACCAGCAGTTGGTGCTTGGCCAGGTTCTTATAGAGCGGAGTGGTCTTGACCAACTCGGAGTGGGTTCCTGTTCCCACCACTGCACCATTTTCCAACACAATGATCTGATCACTATCGACCACGGTGGAGAGACGGTGAGCAATGATGATGAGGGTGCGATCCTGGGCTACGCGGTCGATTGCTTCCCGCATGAGCTGCTCGTTGGCACCATCCAGGCTGGAGGTGGATTCATCCAGAAGAAGCACGGGAGGTGCTGCCAGCAACGCACGAGCAATGGCTAGACGCTGACGCTCACCACCGGAGAGCATGACGCCCTCCTCGCCTACTGGAGCATCGAGACCTAGACCACTGCGTTCGAGCACACCAGAAAGGTTCACATCAGCCAGCACGGCAATGCAGTCCTCGTCGGTGGCATGAGGAGAACCCAGGAGCAGGTTATCCCGCAGCGAGCCAGCTAGGACAGGAGCATCCTGCTCGACATAGCCAATCTGTGCACGGAGGTCTTCACGAGGCAGGGCCTTGATGTCGACGCCACCTAGGCGAATCTCACCCGAGTTGGGGTCATAGAAACGCTCGATCAGTCCCAGAATGGTTGACTTACCGGCACCAGAAGGTCCCACGAGTGCTGCACGGGTTCCGTGAGCAACCGAGAAGGAGACGCCCTTGAGAATCTCAGGTGCGTCGACTTCAGGCTTCGCTTCTTCAGCAAGCGCTTCACCGGCAGCACCGCCAGCCTTGATGCGGGCCTTTTCTGCACGAGACATCTTGGCGGTGGGGTCGGTAGTGCTTTCATCTTCCTCAACGGGAAGAACCAACTTGGGGTAGGAGAAGCGCACATCCACGAACTCGACGGCAACAGGAGAGTTCTTCACAGCACCACGAGCACCGCCATCAACGACGGCTAGAGGTGCGAGGTCGCGGTCGAACTCACCTTCACTAGGCAGGGCAATGATTTCCTGAATACGACCCAAAGCACCCAGTGCTGAGTTCACCGAGGTGATGGCACCAAAGGCTTGACCCAGCGGCATGATCATCATGAACAAGAACAGGATGAACGTGACCAGGTTGGCCACCGTGATGGCGCCGGAGGCGACGCGGTAACCACCCACACCGAGGACGGTGAGGAAGGCCACCTGCATAGCAATACCGGCAACAGGCACAACCAGTGCAGAGATCTTGGCCACCTTGATGCCCATGCGCCAGGCGCCCTCGGCTTCTTCCTCCACGACCTTGATTTCGCGGTCGGTGGCATTCGCTGCACGTACGGTGCGCACGGCAGAAATGGCACGTTCAACTGAAGCAGCCAACTCGCCCACCTTGGCCTGAGCCTTACGTGATGCCACACGAATACGACGAGAAAGAACCGTGACAATGATGATTGCGCTGAAGACAACCAGGACGGTCAAACCCAGCAGCACAGGGTCAATGATGGCCATCGCGATGATGGCACCAATGAAGGTCAGGGAACCACCGATAGCTTCCACCAGACCCTGGGTCAGCACAGCACGCAACAGTGTGGTGTCAGAGCCCACGCGGGAGACCAGGTCACCGGTGCGACGCGTATCAAACTCGCTAATGGGCAGGCGAAGAATGCGTCCGACCAAGCGACGCCGTGACGAGAGCACAACTCCCTCACCGGTGCGCTGGAGGAGGTAGTGCTGGAAGCCATTGATCAGTGCGGTGGCCACAACCAGGCCAATCAGCAACCAGACCAGGTTGCCCATCATTTCACCTGCGCTGACGCGGTTTATGACCTGACCGACCAGCAGTGGCTGGGCCAGGGACGCAGCAGCACCAATCACGCTCAACACGATGACGAAGGAGAGAACCTTCTTGTGTTCAAGCAGGTAAGGCATCAGCTGCCCAAAGCTTGCTTTGGGTGCTGAAGACTTGGTTTCAGGGGCCGATGAACGACGGCCCAGGCGGGGTGAGCTCATCGAGGCCCGGTTACCAGGCTACGGCGAGAACGACGTTGAGCAAGGTCAGGCCACCAATAGCCCACAGGGCCCACGAAGGTGCAACCTCACGCTTGCGGAAGATCAGAGCAATCACGGTGATCACGATCAACACAGTGAGCTTCACCGCAATCTTTGCGTTGTTGACTTCTTCGTCCTCAACAAGACCTGCCGAGTAGATACCGGTCAAAGCAACACCGGTCACCAGCTGGGTGTAAGCACCATCGAGCATGCCGCGCAGAACGCGACCCTTGCCCTTGGCAATGTCCTTGATCTGAACCAGGAAAGATCCCAGCAGGTAGGACAGACCGACGAAGTGCAGGATGACGAGGATAGTGACTAAAAGTTCCATATCCCCAGCCTAACTACTTCGTGCGAATAGCGCGCAGGGTTACAGCGGTTTCTAAGGCGGCAATTGCGGCTTCTGCGCCCTTGTCTTCCTTGGATCCGGGAAGACCTGCGCGATCTAACCCCTGCTGCTCGTCGTCGAGTGTGAGCACACCAAAACCGACAGGCTTACCGGTGTCGAGAGAGACGCGGGTCAGTCCGCTGGTGGCAGCGTCAGAAACAAACTCGAAGTGGGGTGTGCCACCACGGATGATCACACCGAGAGCAACTACGGCATCGGCCCCCGCATCGAGGACTGCTTTGCTCACCACGGGAAGCTCAAAGCTTCCGGCCACGCGAACCAGGGAGTGAGTTGCCCCACTGGCTTCGATGGTGCGCTGAGCAGAGGCAATCATGGCATTGGTAATGACCTCGTGCCACTGACCAGCGACGATGACGACGTTGAGGCCGGTGCCATCAACAGTGATTTCGGGGGAGCCTGCGCCACTCATGCGGTGACCTCCTTGACCTTGGGTGCGGTTTCAATTGCGGGAAGTATGCCGGGAAGCTGGTGACCCATGCGGTCACGCTTCACGTTGAGGTAACCGGTGTTGAATTCACCCAGACCGACAACCAGCGGAACAAGATCATTGATCTTGATGCCGTACTGCTCGAGCTGACGCTTCTTCTCAGGGTTGTTCGAGAGCAAGCGCACGGAACGAATACCCATGTCATCGAGCATGCGAGCTGCTGCGGTGTAGTCGCGAGCATCTGCTGGGAGACCCAGTGCCAAGTTGGCATCGAGAGTGTCAAAGCCTTGCTCCTGGAGCTTGTATGCCTTGAACTTATTCACCAGACCAATACCGCGGCCCTCCTGGCCACGCATGTAAAGAACCACACCACCGGCAGGTTCTGCCTCAATCATGCGCAGGGCCTCATCAAGCTGTGGGCCACACTCACACTTGAGCGAGTGCAGAGCTTCACCGGTGAGGCACTCAGAGTGCACGCGGACGAGAACATTTTCACCGCCCGGGTTACCGGCCACGATAGCAACGTGGTCGGTGCCTGTTGCCTGGTCGCGATAGCCACGCATGCGGAACGTTCCGTTATCGGTGGGAACGTTGGTCTCCACTTCGAAAGCCACGCGGTGTGCATCCAACTCGCCCTCAATACGGGCGGGCAGCGGGTTGGCCTCGAGGTAGTCAATGAGAGCAGCGACAGTGGTTAAGGGCATGTTCTCGCGAGTAGCGAGTTCCTCGAGACCAGGCATGCGCATCATGTCGCCATCTTCTGCAACAACCTCTGCAATAACGCCCACAGGGTTGAGCCCCGCCAAGCGCATGAGGTCCACAGCTGCTTCAGTGTGGCCGGGACGCTCCTGCACACCACCATCAACAGCACGCAAAGGAAGAATGTGCCCTGGACGAATGAGGTCGTGTGAAACGGATTCCGGGTTAGCCAGCACCTGCAGAGTCAGTGCACGATCCGAGGCACTGATACCGGTTGTCACACCCTGCGCCGCATCCACAGTGATTGTGTAGGCGGTCTTACGAGTGTCCTGGTTGTGCTCAATCATGATCGGCAGGTTGAGGCGGTCAGCCACATCGCGCGACATGGGAGCACAGAGCAAACCGGAGGAGTGCTTCACAATCCATGCAATGGATTCCTTGGTGGCGAACTCGGCAGCCATGATGGCATCGCCTTCGTTCTCGCGACCTTCGTCATCGGCGACAAGCACGATGCGTCCAGCCTTGAGGGCTTCAAGAACTTCGGGGATAGGAGTGAGAGCCATGTTAGGCACCTGCATTCTGTTGGGGGAGGAAGGCCAGCATGCGTGCGACCTGTCGGGCAATAATGTCTGTTTCGAGGTTGACGGTGTCGCCGACGGAACGCAGTCCGAGCGTGGTCACCGCAAGAGTTTCGGGGATGAGAGAGACTTCAAACCACTGTGATTCTTCAGAAGGATCACTGATGGTACTCACGGTGAGGGACACACCATCCACGGTAATTGAGCCCTTGTCCACGAGCAGGGGAGCAAGCTCGCGACTGAGGCCAAAGCGCACCACGGTCCAGTCCTCACTGGGAGTGATGGAGAGAACTTCTGCCGTGCCATCGACGTGGCCTTGCACGATGTGGCCGCCGAGGCGACTACCCAATTCCGCAGCACGCTCGAGGTTGACGGCGAGGCCCACGGAAGCGGTGCGCATGGTGGACATGGCCAAGGTCTGTTCCATCACGTCTGCGGTGAAGCTTGTGGCATCGTGCTCAACCACGGTCAAGCAGACGCCACTGACAGAAATAGAGTCGCCCTGCTGGGCACCCTGCAAGGCCTTGCTGCCTGACACGGTCAGGCGAACAGCATCAGGCTGCTGTTCAATAGCGGTAATCACACCGCGTTCTTCGATGAGTCCGGTAAACATTACGCGTCCTTTCGAGTTGGCTTGGCAGTGATGAAGATGTCTGCTCCCAGACGTTCAACAGAGGAAATCTCGAGGTCAATACGCTCGGCGAGTGTGCTGACACCCAGGTCACCTAAGGCGACCTTGTCGCCGCCGAGCAGCACAGGTGCGAGGTAGACATAGAGGCGATCAACGAGACCAGAAGCAATAAATGCACTGGCCAGGGTGGGCCCACCCTCAACAAACACAGAACGAATGCCGTTGTCGAACATTTCACTCAACGCTGCGTGGAGGTCGTTGTGGCCAATGATGAGAGGCTCGAGCGGGTGCTGATGAACAAGGGCATCGCCGGGAACGTTGCGCTTGCCAATGATGACGGGAACGGGCTGGTGCTCGTGCAGGGAACCTGCGGGTGTGCGGGCAGTGAGCGACGGGTTGTCGGCAAGCACAGTGCCAGTACCCACCAGAATCGCATCCGCTGCGGCGCGCTGCTCGTGCACGCGTGCACGAGACTCAGGGCCGGAGATCCACTGGCTGGTGCCATCGTGTGCTGCTGCGCGGCCATCCAAGCTTGCTGCCCACTTCACGGTCACGTGGGGTCGGTGCTGGCGTGCAGCCAGCATCCACTCTTCCAGAAGTTCTTCTACATCGTCTTCGAGCACGCCACCGATAACTTCGATGCCCGCATCGCGCAGGCGCTGCGCACCACCCGAGGAGGCATGGCCTGGGTCGGTGGCGGCATAGACGACTTTGCCCACACCAGCTTCAATGAGTGCCTGTGCACAGGGACCGGTGCGACCGGTGTGGTTGCAGGGTTCTAGGGTGACGACGAAGGTCGACCCCTTCGCTTCTTCGACAGAGAGCTTGCTCAGCGCATCCACTTCAGCATGAGCAGTGCCTGCACCACGGTGCCAGCCCTCAGCGATGATGGTGCCGGCAGAGTTGAGCACAACACAGCCCACCTGAGGGTTCACGCCATTACTGGGGCCATTGGCTGCCAGTGCGATGGCGCGACGCATCGAAGCCTCGTAGGCCTTCGACGGTGTTGTGTGGCTCATCTACCGGTGCTCTCTCTTGGGGGAGGCGTGCTTCGGGTAGACGGGTGCCATGACGACAACCGAACTCGACAGGGTACGTTAAATACCCTGCCGCGCGCGTTCTCCCATCCGGACTTTAACCGTCGGTCCTGGAATTTCACCAGGTCAACCTCATCCTCTGGCCGGGTGGCCTTTGCATGAGGGTCGCGGACTATAACCGCCGGCTCAGATTTTCACTGACCCCGAAGCGCGTTGCTCTGAGTAACAGTCTAGCCGGTGGGTTTATTCCCCGCAGTATCGGGGGCTGTGGATTCGCTGAGAGCGTGCTGAACGTGATTTAGCCGTGGTAGCGAGGAAGAAGGCCAATAGCGTCATAGACCTTCGCCAGGGTGGCATCTGCAACCTCTGACGCTCGGTCTGCGCCAGCGCCGAGCAAACGGTCAAGTTCTGCAGGATCCGAGAGAAGCTCAGTGGTGCGCTCGCGGATGGGGGTAAAGCTCGCGGTGACCTGTTCTGCCAGGTCCTTCTTCAGACCGCCGTAACCGCCACCGGCGTATTCGTTGACCAGGTCGTCGATGCTTCGCCCAGACAGGACGGAGAAGATCGTGAGCAGGTTGGCAACGCCAGGCTTGTTCTCCCGGTCGAAACGAATCTCACCATCTGCATCGGTGACCGCACGCATAACCTTCTTCGCGGTCACGGCAGGGTCATCCATGATCTTGAGCAGGCCTGCTTCGGTCTCTGCAGACTTCGACATCTTGGAGGTGGGGTTTTGCAGGTCGTAGATCTTGGCCGTCTCTTTGAGAATGTGAGGCTCAGGAACGGTGAAGGTCTCACCAAAGCGTGAGTTGAAACGCATGGCGAGGTCACGGGTGAGTTCAAGGTGCTGACGCTGGTCTTCACCCACAGGCACGACATTGGCTTGGTAAGCCAGGATGTCTGCGGCCATAAGGATGGGATACGTGAACAGACCCACCGAGGCGGCATCAGCACCCTGCTTCGCTGACTTGTCCTTGAACTGGGTCATGCGGCTGGCTTCACCGAAACCGGTGATGGTGTTGAGCACCCACGCAATCTGGGTGTGTGCCTGAACGTGGGACTGAATGAAGAGGGTCGACTTTTCTGTGTCGATGCCCGCTGCGATGTATTGCGCGGCGGTGGAGCGGGTGCGCTCACGCAGCTCGGCGGGATCTTGCGGCACTGTGATGGCGTGGAGATCCACAACACAGTAGAAGGCCTCGAACTCGTCCTGCATGGTCACCCAGTTGCCGAGGGCTCCGATGTAGTTGCCGAGGTGCAGGGAGTCGCTCGAAGGCTGCATGCCAGAGAGGATGACGGGCTTGGTGCTCATGATGTCCTAGAGGTTGTAGTCGACGACGACGGGGGTGTGGTCAGACCAGCGAGTGTCATAGGACTGCGCACGGTCGACGGTGTAGTTGGTTGCAAGTGCTGCCAGGGCAGGGGTGGCGAGGTGGTAGTCAATACGCCAGCCTGCATCGGTGTCGAATGCCTGACCACGCCAAGACCACCAGGTGTAGGGTCCAGGGACCGGGCCAGCTGCCTGGCGGCCCACGTCTACCCAGCCGAGACCTTGACCAGTTGACCCGTCCGCTCCAGTTACTGTTTCGCCAGCTGCACCCATAAAGCGGTCAAAATACGCACGCTCTTGGGGTAGGAAGCCAGCACGCTTGACGTTGCCCTTCCAGTTCTTGATGTCGAGTTCGGTGTGACCCACGTTGAGGTCACCGACAACCAGGGCATACTCCGTGTGCTGGGCAAGCTGAGGCAGTCGTTCCTGCATGGCTTCTAAGAACTTGAACTTCTCCACCTGCTTAGGGGTGTCCACTTCACCGGAATGAACGTAGGTGCTCACCACGGTGAGAACCTTGTCGCCGATCTTGTAGTCGGCTTCCAGCCAACGACCTGCAGTGTCCAAGTCGTCAGCACCCAGGCTCACGCGGTGAATCTCGGCTGAGCTTCGGCTGGCCAGTGCAACGCCGGCACGTCCCTTGGCTGTGGCAGCGTCGTGCAGGATGTTCCAGTCGGGACCGAGGAGTTCCTCGAGATCCTCCGTCGATGCGCGCACTTCTTGCAACGCAAGAATGTCGATGCCACGACCGTCTAGCCAGTCACCCATTCCTTTGCGGAAGGCGGCGCGAACACCGTTAACGTTGACGGTGGCAATGCGGACTGACATAGCCCAATTCTAGGGGCTAGTGCTTCTCGTGTCGGTGGGGCACGATCCATCCGATGTCGTGGAACTCGATGCCCTGATCGCGCATGTTGACGGCAACCCAACTGGTGGCCAGAAGATAGATTCTGGAAGCGAAGTTGAAGTAGATCAATAGACCTATGAACACCGTGAAGCTTGCCAGAAGCGGATTACTTTCTGGGCGGGTAAGCACATAGGTTCCGAGAATCTTGAGCCCCATCAGAGCTAAGCCACCCAAAAGGGTGCCATTGCGTAGGATGCGCCAGGGGATGGGAACACCACTCAAGATTCGAATGATGGCTGCGAGCAAGATGGTGTCGAAAAGGAACACCACGATGAGGCCGACAGTTTGGAACAGGATTTTCCCTATGCCGCTAGAGTCTTCGAAACCCAGTGCAGGGAAAACCAATCCAGAGAGTTTGGTCAGACCCACTGTTGCCGCGGCGCTGAGCAGCACGAAGATGACATAGATCAACGCCAGGGCGAGGTCATAGACCTTGAGCAACAGGAAGTTCAGGTTGGACTGGGGCAGGAAGAAAATGCTTCGCACAGCGGTGCGAACGTAGTTCAGCCAGTTGATGGCGGTATAGAGAACGACCACCAGAGCTAGTCCACCAGTCCATCCAAAGGTGGTCACGCTTTCCAGCACATGTGGATCAATCGGTCCGCCAGTTCGAATGAGATCTGGAACCTGAGCGTTGATGAACCCGATGACCGCCCGGCGCAGGTCGGGGCGTTCGTTCAAGAAAATGCCGGTCAAGCTAAAGCCCACCCAGACGGCGGCGAATGTTGCGAAGAGAGCCTGGAAGGACATTCCTGCGGCGAGGAGGTTTCCTCCGGCAGCAGAGTAGGCCTTGTAGACACGGTAGGGCAGAAGCGTGCGAGCCCATTCCAGTGTCTTCTTCATACCTGTCAGCTTAAAGGGAAAGGCCCGTGGATTCCTTGCGGAACCCACGGGCCAAAGAGCCCTGCTAACTATTAGTCAGCATCGAGGTCAGATGCGAGCAGGCTAGCCAGCTCGTCGGCAACAGCCTCAGCGTTGTCACCTTCGACATCGAGCACGATTTCTTCACCGTGTCCGACAGCGAGGGCGAGCACCGAGAGGATGCTTGCACCATCTGCATTGTCACCATTGGGCTTAGTAATCGTGACGTCGTGACCGGTAGCCCCTACAGCCTGCACAAAGGTGCTAGCTGGGCGAGCGTGAAGTCCAACGCGCGAACCAACAGTGACGGTTCTCTGAGCTTTAGGCAACTGCTTCCTCCAGTGCTTCGTCAGATACACCAGGCTTGATGTTCTTTGCGACGATAACGAGGAGAGCGGTAACGACGGTACCAGCAGCAACAGCTACCAGGTACAGAGGCCAGTTACCAACGAGGCCGAATACCCACAGACCACCGTGAGGTGCGCGCAGGGTGCAGCCGAAGGCAGCAACGAGAGCACCAGATACACCCGAACCGATCATGATCGAGGGGATCACGCGGATTGGGTCAGCAGCAGCGAATGGGATTGCACCTTCGGTGATGAAGGATGCACCGAGCAGCCAAGCAGCCTTACCGTTCTGGCGCTCTGCGTTGGAGAACTTGTTCTTACGCAGAACAGTTGCAAGTGCGAGACCCAGAGGAGGAGTCATACCTGCAGCCATAACGATAGCCATGATGACGAAGCGAGGGTCGTTTGCATCTGCCGAAGCGCCAGCCTCAGTAAGACCAGCAGCTGCGAAGGTGTAAGCAACCTTGTTGACGGGACCACCCATGTCGAATGCCATCATGAGGCCGAGGATGATACCCAGACCGATGAGGCTTCCACCCGAAAGGCCGGTCAGCCAGTCGTTGAGAGCGGTCATGAGGGCCTTGAGAGGACCTCCGAGGATGACGAGCATCAGACCTGCGGTGATGAAGGTTGCGACCAGTGGGATCACAACAACTGGCATGAGCGGACGCAGCCAGTTGGGGAGCTTGATGCGGCTGAGCCACAGAGCTACGAAACCACCGAGGAAACCGGTGATCAGACCACCGAGGAATCCGGCGCCAACGGTACCAGCGATGGCACCACCAACGAAACCGGGAGCCAGACCGGGACGGTCAGCAATCGCGTAAGCGATGAAGCCCGAAAGGACTGGTACGAGGAAACCGAAGGTAGCAGCACCAACGGCGAACATGACGTAGGCCCAGTCGTGAGCGGCTAGAGGGTTGAAACCCTTAGCCAGGAACTCTGCCTGGTCCTGGTAAACGATGTCATAACCACCGATCATGAACGACAGAGCGATAAGGATACCGCCGGCCGCCACGAAGGGGATCATGTAGGAAACACCGGTCATCAGCCATTGGCGGATGCGTGTTCCTGTTCCTGAGTTGTTAGACAATTGTGGCCTCCAATGCCTCATTGCATTTTTATTTGGTATTACAGATCTTGCCGTCTCAGCAAGAACTCTATGGAAAAGCTACGCCTTGATTAACCGAAAAGGCGGGCAAAGAAGCCCTTCTTTTCAGCCGTGTCGCTGGCTGGCTTGTGAGCTGCGGCGGGTGCCTCAGCCTTGGGAGCACTGCCGCCATCCTTTGGAAGGGTGTCGATAGAGCTCACAGCTTTTGCAACAACGTTCTCTGCGTCAGAGAGAGCCTTGCTCACACCGATCTGCAGGAAAGGCTTTCCTGCGAAACGTGAGCGGTCCTTGACCTCGAGGTCGGTTGCGAAAATTACCACGTCAGCAGCGTCGATGGTCGACTGCTTCATGGGGGAAGAACCTGCAGAGCCCTGGGTCTCTACGGTGATCTCGTAGCCAGCCTTCTTGGCTGCCTGCTCGAGAGCTTCAGCTGCCATGTAGGTGTGGGCGATACCGGTGATGCAGGATGTTACGGCGACGATCTTGGTCATTAGGACTGTACCTCTCGTGTAATGATGGCTGCGATCTCGGCACCAGAGTTGGCGTCGCGCAGGGACTGGCGGAAGTCTTCGTGCACGAGCTTGCGGGCAAGTGCGGCGAGGATGTGAAGGTGCTTGTCGTCTGCACCGTCTGGTGCAGCGATCAAGAAAATGAGGTGTGCGGGTCCGTCAGCAGCTCCGAAGTTCACGCCGTCAACGCTGGTTGCGACAGCAACCGAAGGAACGGTGACGTGTGCGGAACGTGCGTGGGGGATGCCAATGCCGCCGGGCAGACCGGTCGCCATCTGCTCCTCACGTGCACGAACGTCGGCGAGGAAGCCGTCGAGGTCGGTTACGCGACCATCGTTAGCGAGCTTGACAGCCAGCTGGCGAGTTGCGTCTTCCTTGGTGTCAGCTACCAGACCAACGATGACGATGTCTTCGGTAGTCAGTGCTGCGGTTGCGTCAGTCATACGTGGAGCTCCTTAATGGCGGTGGTGAGACTGGGATTAATGACAGTGTGAACTGCCGTAATAGTAATGTCTTTTGGACCTGGCACGGTGGTTGCAGGGAGCTGCACCGCAGCTGAACCCCAGGCAACAGCGGTTGAAATCCGCGTAATATCGCCTTCAACGTGTCCAGAAATTTCTTCGGAAATTGCCACGTCGGCGCTGAGATATCCAGCCAAAGTGCTGTCCCCAGCACCCACGGTGCTGTCGGGAGTGACAGGGTCATGACCGGCCCAAATGCTGCCACGGCTGTTCACCAGGAGGGCACCATTCTCGCCGAGGCTGACCACAATGGCTGCGTCAGGGTTGCCTAGCAGGCTCTGTGCGAACTCGACCACGTCTCCGACGGTGGGTAGTTCACGGCCGGCAAGTTCTTCCAATTCTTCGTGGTTGGGCTTGAGCAAATCGGCAACACCGGAGTGTGCCACAGAAGCCAGTGCTCCACCGGAAGTGTCAACGGCAAATCGGACGCCGTGATCGTGTGCGAGTTTGCCGAGGGAAACATAGAACGAACCATCGAGCCCGCGAGGAAGACTTCCCGCAGCGACCAGCCAGCGAGGAGATGTTTCCAGCACTGCAGAAATCTGAGCAAGAAGCGTGGAGCTTTCTGCCTCGGTGAGCTGCGGGCCGGGTTCGTTGATCTTGGTGGTGTCACCGTGCGCATCCACGATGGTGATGTTCTGACGAACCTCATCTGCGATGCGTGTAGTCACGGTCTGAATTCCGAGGTCACTCAGTGCCGATTCAATCCAGCCACCCACGGTTGCATCCGAGGGGAAGATAGCGGCGGTGGTGATGTCGTTTTTGTGCAGTGCACGAGCAACATTGATGCCCTTGCCAGCGGGGTCCTTGTGCTTACCGGTGGAACGGTTTACTTCACCGGTGGTGAAAGTGTCCAGTTCGAGGGTGAGGTCCACGCTGGGGTTGGCGGTCAGGGTGATGATCATGCGACCACCACATCTGGGCCAGCCATTTCGATTTCGAGCAGGTGCTCGTTGTCGATGGAGCTATCGGTGATGACAGTGTCGATGCGGCTCAGTGGAGCGACGTGACCAAAGTCTTCGCGACCAAACTTGGTGTGGTCTGCCAGCACCACAGTGCGTCGGGCTGCGTCGACAAATGCACTCTTGATGCGTGCTTCTTCGAGGTCGGGGGTGGTGAGCCCACGTTCAGGAGTCAAACCGTTGATGCCCAGGAAAGCAACATCTACCGAGAGGGAGCGCAGTGCGTCCTCAGGCCACGAGCCAACCATCGCCAAAGTAAGGGGGCGTACGTGACCACCGAGCAGGTGCAACTGAATGTTGGGACGAGTGGCCAAAACTGCAGCGATGGGAATCGAGTTGGTCACCACGGTGAGGTCAATGTCCTGAGGGAGCAAAGCGGCCAAACGGGCAGTGGTGGTTCCGGCGTCGATGATGATGGAGCCACCGTTGGGAACTTCGGAGAGTGCCATGCGCGCAATGCGCTCTTTCTCATCCGAGAGCATTCCTTCGCGGTAGGACACATCGGGTTCAACGCTGAGTCGATCGATGGGAATCGCACCACCGTGTGCACGGTGCAACAAACCACGGCGTTCTAGAGCGGTGAGATCGCGACGAATGGTCTCGGGAGTGACATCGAGTTCTTCGGCGAGGGAGCGAACTTCCACACGACCTTCGTGACGCGCCTTGGCCAAAATGGCCTGGTGGCGTTCAGGTGCGTACATGGGACTCCGTTGTCGTGAGGACGTTCTGCAAACAATTATGTCTCATAAATGTTTGTTTGTCTTTTTTTACTCCCGAATTCACTTGTTTGTCAACATAAAAGGGGGGTAAAGTTTATTTTTGTATCCGTTTGAAGGTGGATACCCACATATTTTTCACAACATTTTCCTCATATAAAGGAGCAGCAATGGAGCTCACCGGCATCGGCGTAGGCCGCGGAATCGCAGCTGGCCCCGTCAAGCGCATGCCGGAACCCCTGGCAGAGCCCCTCGACATCGAGCGCACTGCAGATGCAGAAACAGAGATCGCCGCATCGAAGGCATCCCTCGCTGCAGTGGGTGAATGGCTGCGCGAACGAGGTGTCAAGGCTGGTGGTGAAGCCAAGGATGTTCTCGACGCACAGGCCCTGATGGCTGGTGACCCTGCACTGGCCAAGGACATTGCTAAGCGTATTGAGTCGGGCAAGACCGCAGAGCGCGCAGTCTTCGACGCATTCTCTGCGTTCCAGAAAATGCTCGAAGGCATGGGTGGTTACATGGGAGAGCGTGCTGCTGACCTCGCCGATGTTGCCCAGCGTGTGATCGCACACCTGCGAGGAGTTCCTGCTCCTGGTGTTCCCGAGTCGGACGAGCCCTTCATTCTGATCGCGCACGATCTTGCCCCTGCAGACACTGCACTTCTCGACTTCACCAAGGTTTACGCCCTCGTCACTCGTGACGGTGGCCCCACCTCTCACACTGCAATCTTGGCTCGAGCTAAGTCCATCCCCGCCATCGTGGGTGTGGGTCCTGACGCTGAGAAGCTCACCGATGACACTCTCGTTGTCGTCAACGCTGCCACCTCCACCGTGACTGCAGGTGTTTCACGTGCAGATGTTGATGCTGCACTGGTTAAGCGTGCTGAATGGCTTGAAGCATCGAATGCACCCATTACTGATGGTGCACTCAAGGATGGCCACAAGGTTCCTCTGCTGGCTAACCTCGGATCTCCTAAAGAAGCCGCCGGAGCTATTGCTCTGGGCGCTGAAGGTGTTGGTTTGTTCCGCACTGAGTTCCTCTTCCTGGACTCGGCAACCGCTCCTTCGGTTGCCGACCAGGAAGCTCAGTATGTTGAACTCCTCGAAGCATTCCCCGGCAAGAAGGTTGTTGTTCGTGCCCTCGATGCAGGTGCTGACAAGCCACTGTCCTTCTTGAACGATGCCCACGAAGAAAACCCTGCACTAGGTCTTCGCGGTATTCGTGCACTGCGCGTGAAGGAAAACATTCTGCGCGACCAGCTCACCGCATTGGTTAACGCACAGAACAAGACTGAAGCGGACCTGTGGGTCATGGCTCCCATGATTGCGGATGCAGAAGAGACCGACTACTTCGTCGGCCTGTGCCGCGAGCTGGGTCTTCGTGTTCCCGGTGTCATGGCTGAGGTTCCTTCGCTGGCACTGGTTGCTGACCAGGTTCTCGAGACCGCTGACTTCGTCAGCATTGGAACCAATGACCTCACTCAGTACACCATGGCAGCTGACCGCATGCTCGGTACTGTCGGCTCCTACCAAGACCCTTGGCACCCAGCCGTTCTCCGCTTGATAAAGCAGCTCGGTGATGCCGGTGCTGCCGCAGGTAAGCCTGTGGGTGTCTGTGGTGAAGCGGCAGCAGACCCCAACCTGGCCATTGTGCTTGTGGGTCTGGGTGTCACCACCTTGAGCATGACTCCTGCTGCTTTGGCAGAAGTTCGTGCCGCACTACTTACTGTCACACTCGACGAAGCCAAGGCTCGTGCCGCTCGTGCGCTCAATGGTCGCACCGCAGCGCAAGCACGCAAGCTCGGCAACGAGTAACACTTCTGCAGGGGAGACGACCTGCGGAACTACAAAAAGACCCGGCCTTCCTCAAAGGGCCGGGTCTTTTTTGAATTACTCGTTCTTATGCGCGTCCACGCAGAACTGCCTGCTTCACATCGGCAATAGCCTGAGTGACCTGGATACCGCGAGGGCATGCGTCGGTGCAGTTGAAGGTGGTGCGGCAGCGCCACACGCCCTCTTTGTCGTTGAGGATGTCGAGGCGAACATCGCCTGCATCATCACGAGAGTCAAAGATGAAGCGGTGTGCGTTCACGATGGCGGCAGGACCGAAGTACTGTCCATCAGTCCAGAACACGGGGCAGCTGGTGGTGCAGGCAGCACACAGGATGCACTTGGTGGTGTCGTCGAAGCGCTCGCGGTCTTCGATGCTCTGGCGACGTTCCTTGCCAGCCTCTGGCTCTGAGTTGGAGATGAGGAAGGGCTTGACCTCGCGGTAGGCAGCGAAGAAAGGCTCCATGTCCACGATGAGGTCCTTCTCCAAGGGCAGACCCTTGATGGCCTCAACATAGATGGGCTGGGTAATGTCCAAATCCTTGATCAAGGTCTTGCAGGCCAGACGGTTGCGACCGTTGATACGCATTGCGTCAGAACCACAAATACCGTGAGCACACGAGCGACGGAAGGACAGCGAACCATCCTGATCCCACTTAATGCGGTGAAGAGCATCGAGAATACGGTCGGTTGAGTACACGTCTACGTCGAAGGATTCCCAACGAGCTTCCTCATCGACCTCAGGAAGGAAGCGACGAATAATCAGCGTGATGGTGAAAGCCTGTACCTCGGGTACGGCTGCCTGTGTTGCGACTTCGGTAGCCATTCTTAGTACTTCCTCTCCATGGGCTGGTAGTTGGTAATAACAACAGGCTTCCAATCAAGCTTGATGTGGTCACCAGCGTCATCACTCGTGGCGTCTCCTGAGAGGTACGCCATGGTGTGCTTCATGAACTTCTTGTCATCGCGGTTGGGGAAGTCGTCGCGCATGTGACCGCCACGGCTTTCCTTACGGTTGCGTGCCGAGTACACAACAACCTCTGCGAGGTCGAGCAGGAAGCCCAGCTCTACAGCCTCGAGCAGGTCAGTGTTGTAACGCTTGCCCTTGTCGTGGATGGAGATGTGCTTGTATTCCTCGCGCAGCTTCTCAATGGTCTTAGTGACCGACTTGAGTGACTCTTCGGTACGGAATACCTGTGCGTTCTTGTCCATCTCCTCCTGGAGTTCCTTACGCAGGGCAGGAACACGTTCGGTGCCGTTCGCGTTGCGGATGGACTCGATCATGTCGCGGATAGGACCGGCTGGGTCCTTGGGCAGTGGCACGAACTTGGCTGTCTTGGCGTATTCGACGGCATAGCGACCGGCACGCTTACCGAACACGTTGATGTCCAGGAGCGAGTTGGTGCCGAGACGGTTAGAGCCGTGAACAGACACACATGCACATTCACCGGCTGCGTAGAGACCAGGGATAACGGTGTCGTTGTCGGAGAGAACCTCTGCCTTGATATTGGTGGGGATACCACCCATGGCGTAGTGAGCGGTGGGCATCACGGGGACGGGTTCGTAGACAGGGTCAACACCCAAGTAGGTGCGAGCGAACTCGGTGATGTCAGGAAGCTTGGTTTCCAGAACTTCAGCACCCAAGTGTGTGCAGTCCAGGAGGACGTAGTCCTTGTTGGGGCCCGCACCGCGGCCTTCGGCCACTTCCTGAACCATGCAGCGCGAGACAATGTCACGCGGTGCGAGGTCCTTGATGGTGGGGGCATAACGTTCCATGAAGCGCTCACCAGAAGCATTACGCAGAATCGCACCTTCACCACGAGCGCCCTCCGTCAGGAGAATACCGAGGCCGGCAAGGCCGGTGGGGTGGAACTGGAAGAACTCCATGTCCTCGAGAGGAATACCCTTACGCCAGATGATGCCGACGCCGTCACCGGTGAGGGTGTGTGCATTCGAGGTGGTCTTGTAGATCTTGCCGAAACCACCGGTTGCGAACACGATCGACTTGCCCTGGAAGACGTGCAGGTCACCGGTAGCGAGCTCGTACGCAACAACACCAGCAGGAACCTTCTTGCCCTTGACGTCAACCATGACGAGGTCGAGCACATAGAACTCGTTGTAGAACTCGATGCCGAGCTTCACACAGTTCTGGAACAGGGTCTGCAGAATCATGTGACCGGTGCGGTCAGCTGCGTAGCAGGAGCGACGCACAGGAGCCTTTCCGTGGTCACGAGTGTGGCCACCGAAACGACGCTGGTCAATCTTGCCGTCGGGGGTACGGTTGAAGGGAAGACCCATGTTTTCAAGGTCAATAACCGCGTCGATTGCTTCCTTAGCCAGAATCTCAGCTGCATCCTGGTCAACCAGGTAGTCGCCACCCTTGACGGTGTCGAAGGTGTGCCATTCCCAGCTGTCCTCTTCTACGTTGGCCAGCGCTGCGGCCATACCGCCCTGTGCTGCACCGGTGTGCGAGCGAGTGGGGTAGAGCTTGCTGATCACTGCAGTGCGGGCGTGGGGGCCAGCCTCAATCGCTGCACGCATACCTGCGCCACCAGCACCCACGATGACAACATCGTGCTGGTGGTAGTACACGCCGTCGACGAGCTTGGTCTCTTCGTATGTTTCGTTGCTTGTGGTTGCCACGAGGGATACTCCGTAGTTAAGGGTGGTCTAAAGAATTACTGGGGTGGGCAGAACGAGGGCAGCAAACCGAGCTGCTCAGGGCTGACCGAAGGGCAGGGATCAAAGGTGAAAATCACCAGTGTGCCCAAAACGATGAGGATGGCTGCCGAGGCGTAGATGGCGCCGCGAAGAACCTTACCCAGCACAACCGAGCTGGAGTAGTCGTTCACGATGGTGCGCATTCCGTTGGCGCCGTGAATGAGCGCAAGCCACAGCATGGCGAGGTCCCAGTACTGCCAGAACGGGGTGGCCCACTTGCCTGCGACGAAGGCGAAGTCGATTGCCTTCACGCCTTCGCCAACCATGAGGTTGACGAAAAGGTGACCGAAAATAAGGATGACGAGCACGACGCCGGAGGCGCGCATGTACATCCAGCCCCATTTTTCCCAGTTGGTTCCGGAACGAGCGGTGCGAGCGTAGGGGGAACGTGGTTCAGCAATAGTCGACATGATTAGTGCCCTTCGCTAAAGACGTTGATGAGGTGGCGTGGAACGAAGCCAGCCATGAGGACTACCCACACGCCTACGACAACCCAGAACATGGTGCGCTGGTACTTGACGCCCTTGCTCCAGAAGTCGACGAGGATGATGCGCAGACCGTTGAGGGCGTGGAAGAGGATTGCTCCCACGAGGACGAGCTCACCCAGACCCATGATGGGGTTCTTGTAGGTGCTCATCACGGCGTTGTACGCCTCGGGGCTGACGCGCACGAGTGCGGTGTCGAGAATATGGACGAGTAGGAAGAAGAAGATGGCCACACCGGTAATGCGGTGCAGAACCCAAGACCACATACCGGTGTAGCCGCGGTAAAGCGTGCCGCCCGGACGGGGCTTCTTTTCTGAGCGTGGTGCCGTGACAGCTGACACGAACAACCCTCCTTGGTTGTGGGCAATAACTTGTCCTAACTTTACGCCCAGTAGTCTGGTCTTATGGCACGACTAACGACCCCCCTGACCGACTTCTACGCGGTTATTCCGGCGGGTGGAATAGGTTCCCGGCTCTGGCCTTTGTCCCGTGCGGACGCTCCCAAGTTCCTGCACGACCTCACAGGTTCAGGCAGCTCGCTGCTCAAGGACACATGGGACCGTTTGGCGCCGCTTGCAGGTGAGCAGCGCGTCATGGTTGTCACCGGCCGCGCACACCGCGCCGCGGTAGAAGAACAGCTTCCAGAGCTCGCAGATCTCAACGTTGTGCTGGAAAGTGAGCCCCGAGACTCTTCTGCAGCAATCGGCCTTGCTGCCGCCATTTTGGAAAAGCGTGAACCCGGAGTGATCATCGGATCCTTCGCTGCGGACCACGTAATCAAGGGAACCAGGTTCTTCAACATGGCCGTCGCCGAGGCTGTCGAAGCAGCCCGCGCCGGCTACATCGCCACCATCGGTATCGTTCCCACCGAGCCTGCAATTGGTTTTGGATACATCCACGCAACGGAAGAAACTGAGCTGCCGGGAGCTCCTTCAGCACTCACCGTCGATTCTTTCGTCGAAAAACCCAACGCACACACTGCGGAGGAATACGTTCACAGCGGCGACTACCTCTGGAATGCCGGCATGTTCATCACCAAGGCATCCGTGCTCTTGGAAGAACTCGCCAAGACCCAACCTGAACTTCACGCCGGAATCATCGCCTTGGCTGACGTCTGGGACGACCACGCCAAGCGCGGACCCGCTGTCGACAAGATCTGGCCCACACTGAAAAAGATCGCCATTGACTATGCCGTGGCAGAACCAGCTGCTGCTGCGGGCAAGCTCGTTGTTATCCCCGGCGAGTTCGACTGGGATGACGTTGGGGACTTTGCCTCGATAGCCAAACTGCATTCCTCTGGCTATAAGAAGGACCTCGCCATCCTGGGTGAAGGTGCTCGTGTGCTCTCGGACGCTTCATCTGGAATCCTCATCACGGACACCGGTCGCACCATCGCCCTCGTCGGCGTGAAGGACATCGTGGTCGTGGACACACCCGATGCACTCTTGGTCACCACGACCGCAAATGCGCAGAAGGTGAAGTCCGTCGTGGACGCCCTGCGCATTTCTGGTCGCGACGACGTTCTCTAACTTCTCACCAACTTCACAACCTGAAAGATTTTCATGACTACTGAATTCACCCTGGATGGTGTCGACGTTCGCACCCTGCCCAAGATTTCTCTGCACGATCACCTAGATGGCAGCTTGCGTCCCGCCACCATCATCGAGCTGGCAGAAGCAGAAGGCATTGAACTGCCAGTCCTAGATGCTGAAGGTTTGGGAAAGTGGTTTGCCGACCAGTCCAACTCCGGTTCACTCGTGGAATACCTCAAGACCTTTGATCTCACCTGTGCTGTGATGCAGACCCGTGAAGGACTGACCCGCGTCGCACGCGAATCCGTCATCGACCTCGCCAAGGATGGCGTGATCTATGGCGAACTTCGCTGGGCACCCGAGCAGCACCTGACCAAGGGCCTCACCTTCGACCAGGTCGTGGACTATGTCCAAGAAGGTATCGAGCAGGGCATCGAAGATGCCGCTGCTCAAGGGCAGACCATCCGCATCGGTCAGTTGGTCACCGCGATGCGTCACGCAGACCGCAGCCTTGAGATTGCTCAACTTGCAGTTCGTCACCGCGATAACGGTGTTGTGGGCTTCGACATTGCTGGTGCTGAGCTGGGCTTCCCCGCCTCTCTTCACAAAGAAGCCTTCGATTACCTTGCTAGTGAATACTTCCCTGTCACTATTCACGCCGGTGAAGCAGATGGCATTGCGAGCATTGAAAGCGCTCTCAGCGATGGCCGTGCCTTGCGCCTCGGCCACGGTGTTCGTCTCGCCGAAGACATCAGTATCGATGGCTCGGATGAAAACGCTACTTTCGTCTCACTGGGGTTGCTTTCACAGTGGGTCAAAGACCGCGGAATCACCCTCGAGCTCTCTCCCTCGTCCAACCTCCAGACGGGAGCAATTGCTGCCTGGGGTGATGACATCATTGATCATCCCTTTGACTTGCTCTATCAATTGGGCATGACAGTGACGGTCAACACTGACAACCGTCTCCAGAGTGGAACTACTCTCTCCAAGGAACTGTGGTTGGTGGCAGATGCGTTTGCTTATGGCCTGAGCGACCTGGAAGCATTCCAACAGAATGCTGCTGCGTCCGCATTCTTACCTCTCGAAGGTCGCGAAGCGCTCGCCGATGCCATCACCGATGGCTTCATTGAGGCAGTGCAGAACTCGCGCTAAATCCGCTCAAGAATCTGTGCCAGGAGTGCACCAAGGCGAGGTTCTGCTTTCGCGCCTGCCTCAAGTACTTCCTTGTGTGACAGGGGAGTGGGCGAGATGCCTGCGGCCTGATTGGTAATCAGCGA
>JBEBAV010000016.1:0-3528 GCA_041158725.1 Actinomycetota bacterium | reverse complement strand
ACGCTTCCCGCGTCATAACGACTGATTTCCAGCAGGTCGCCCAGCAACTTCTCAAAACGCAAGACTTGAGCATTCAACAACTCAGTACTCCGGCGCGTTTTCGCGTCGAAGTTTTCACGTTCTTGGAAAAGAACGTCGCCTGCGAGCTTGATGGTGGTCAGTGGCGTGCGCAGCTCATGTGAGACGTCAGATACGAATCGCTGTTGCATCACGGAAAGATCTGCCAGCTCGGTGAGCTGTCGCTGCATACTGTCTGCCATGTCGTTGAAGGAGCGTGCCAGAGTAGCAACGACGTCCTCGCCTTTTTCTGGGATACGGACAGCGAAGTCTCCAGCGGCAAGTCTTTGTGATGTTTCGGCTGCGTTCTTGAGCGGAGAAACCACCATGCGCGAGACAACCCATGCCACGCCACCGACAAGAATCAAGAGGCCCAGTCCTGAGAACCACAACACTTGTTGGACGAACAACAGGGTCTGCTCTGACTGTTCAAAGTCATACCCGATAAAGAGCTCATAGAGACCAGCACCCGGAATATCTAGCTGTGAACCCACCACAACACCGGGAACCGTTGTGCCATTGATGGGCAGCTCGACGGATTGCCAGAACTGCTGATCGGCGGTTGTGATGACCTGATCCTTAAGTTCCGCAGTGATGACACCACCAGTGAGCTCAGGGCTAGAAAAGTTTTGAGGTGCTAGCGAGTTAGGTTCTTGGTCTGGAACTCGATACACCGCGACCAAACCGCTCGAGGAGGCATCTCGGATGGCTGTGCGAGCCGCATTCATCACGGATTGCATAGATGCTTGATCTGTCGCGTCTGATGAGTCAAAAATACGCTGGGCAGCAACCTGTGCACGCTGAGACTCGGAAAGAACCTGGTTGAGTCGAGAAGCAAAGAGGTCATTACTGATCGAGAAAGACATGTAGAGGCCGACCAAAATGATGGCGACACCTGAAAGTGCCATCGAGGTAACCACTGTTCGAAACTGCAGTGATCGACGCCACACACGTGTCACACGTGCAGGAAGCCCAAGAATGTCGAAGCGTCGAACCTTCATTGCGAGGTTAGATCACAGCTCCGGCACGGTAACCGATGCCGCGCACGGTGGTCACGATGGTGGGGTTGTCTGCATCAAACTCCACCTTGCTGCGCAGGCGTTGCACGTGCACATTCACCAGACGGGTGTCTGCCTTGTATTGGTAGCCCCAGACCTTTTCCAACAACATCTCACGGGTGAATACTTGCTGCGGCTTGGAGGCTAACGCGACGAGAAGATCAAACTCAAGCGGGGTGAGGTTGATTGTGCTTGTTCCACGCTTGACCTCGTGGCCATCCACGTCGATAGAAAGGTCTCCGATGCGCAAAGTCTGAGAGGTTGCTGCCGCGGGTGCCATTGAACGCAAACGGGTGCGAATACGCGCCACCAGTTCACCTGGGTTAAACGGCTTGACCATGTAGTCATCTGCACCGGCTTCGAGACCCGCAACAACATCAGCCGCGTCACCCTTTGCGGTGAGCATAATGATGGGAACACCGGATTCCTGACGAATTTGACCACAAACTTCGATGCCATCAAAGCCGGGTAACATCAGGTCAAGCAGAACCAAGTCGGGCTTGTGCTCTCGAAAAGCAGCGAGTGCTTCAGCACCATCAGCACAGAACGAAGGCGTGAAGCCTTCTCCTTCCAGCACAATGCCGACCATCTCCGCCAGTGCGGCGTCGTCGTCTACAACCAGAATGCGTGCACTCATGGGTTAGAGCCTAGCCCTGCACAGACTAGTAGCGGTAATGGTCCACCTTGTAAGGACCTTCAACAGGAACACCAATGTAGGCAGCCTGTTCAGGTGTCAGGGTCGTCATGTTCACGCCGAGTGCGTCTAGGTGAAGTCGAGCCACCTTCTCATCAAGGTGCTTGGGGAGAACAAAAACACCGATGGGGTAGTTCTCTCGGCGAACGAAAAGTTCGATTTGTGCGAGCACCTGGTTGGCAAATGAGTTACTCATCACGAACGAGGGGTGGCCAGTAGCGTTACCCAAGTTCATCAAACGACCTTCGGAGAGCACCAAGATACTGCGTCCGTTGGGCATGCGCCATTCGTGCACCTGAGGCTTGATCTCGATCTTCTCGGTGCCAGCCAGTGCTTCCAACGATGCCATGTCAATCTCGTTGTCGAAGTGGCCCACATTGGCCACGATGGCCTGGTGCTTCATTGCGAGGAGGTGCTCGAGGCGAATCACGTCCTTGTTTCCCGTGGTGGTGACAAAGATGTCCACCTGGTCAACAACGTTTTCGAGGGTGTCCACCTGGTAGCCATCCATAGCTGCCTGGAGGGCACAAATCGGGTCAATCTCACTGACAATCACGCGGGCGCCTTGGCCGCGGAGTGCTTCAGCAGAACCCTTACCCACATCGCCATAGCCGGCAACGAAAGCAACCTTGCCACCGATGAGAACGTCTGTGGCACGGTTCAACCCATCAGGCAGGGAGTGGCGGATGCCGTACTTGTTATCAAACTTGCTCTTGGTGACAGAGTCGTTGACATTGATAGCAGGGAAAAGAAGTTCTTGCTTGGCAAAGAGTTCATAGAGACGGTGCACACCGGTGGTGGTTTCCTCGGTGACTCCAATGAGCTCTGACGCAACGGTCTGCCAACGCGATGGGGTTTCTGCAACCGTCTTGCGCAACAGTTCCAGAATCACACCATATTCATGGCTGTCAGTAGCAGTCGTAGCAGGAACAACGCCGGCAAGTTCGAACTCACGGCCCTTGTGAACTAAAAGGGTTGCATCTCCACCGTCATCAAGAATGAGGTTCGGTCCGATCCAGTCAGCGCCAGCTGCATCAGCTTCACTCGACCAGTCAAAGATGCGCTCAGTGCACCACCAGTATTCCTCGAGGGTTTCACCCTTCCAGGCGAATACGGGTGAACCAGCTGGTGCTTCCACAGTTCCAGTTGGTCCCACAGCAATAGCCGCAGCGGCCTCGTCCTGGGTTGAGAAGATGTTGCAACTTGCCCAGCGAACCTGAGCACCCAGCGCAACCAGGGTCTCAATCAACACAGCCGTCTGAACGGTCATGTGCAGGCTTCCTGCAATACGAGCACCCTTGAGGGGCTGCGTAGGGCCGAACTCTTCTCGAAGTGCCATCAGACCGGGCATCTCGTTTTCTGCCAGACGAATCTGGTGGCGACCAGCTTCAGCCAAGGTCAGGTCAGCAACCTTGAATTCCAGGCCGGATTGAGCATCAAAAGTCGCACTAGGAGTCAGCAAAGTCATGCCTCAAGTGTAGAGGCGGAAAAGCTGAAGAAAAACGCTACGAGTGCCTAGGCACGTATGAGTGCAAGGACTTCATCCCGGATTGCAGACATGGTTTGCTCATCTGCTGCTTCAACGTTTAGGCGCAGAAGCGGTTCAGTGTTGGAGGGACGAACCGAGAACCACCAGAAGGCTTCGCCTTCTCCGGTGGTTCCCGTGATAGTCATGCCATCTAAACCATCTTCCGAACCGCGGGAAGCAAACGCGTCGCG
>JBEBAV010000015.1:0-10106 GCA_041158725.1 Actinomycetota bacterium | reverse complement strand
GCAAAAACTTCAGGATAGTTCGAGAGCCAACCCCAATGGCTGATGGGCCAACTCAACACAAATGCTCGACCCACGACGTTATCCATTCCCACAAATCCACCACCTGGCTTATCGGTGTTGTAGCGAGAGTCTTTAGAGTTGTAGCGGTTATCTCCCATCACGAAGAGGGAACTTTCGGGAACCGTCACGCTGAAATCTATTGCAGAAGCTCTTGTTTCCCCCGCAGGAATGGTGATGTAGGGCTCAGTAATAGGAACACCGTTGACAATGATTTTTCCATCAGCAGAGCAGCACTGGACAGTATCTCCAGGCAAACCAATCACGCGCTTAATCAGGTGGTCATTGCTATCAGGTGAGGCCAATCCAAAGAGTGAAAGTACCCACTCGGTTCCGGCCTGAATTCCGGTCACCTCAACAGGAGGTCTAGCAGGAAGCCACCCTCCTGGGTCTTTAAACACCACTATGTCCCCATGTTCGACTGCAATTGCCTGGGGAACAAGTTCGTTCACGATGACACGGTCATCAATCATGAGGGTCTGCTCCATCGACGCCGAAGGAATGAAGAACGATCGTATGAGGAAGGTTTTCACCAGAAAAGAAACCAAGATGGCGATACCAAAAATCACCAACACATCACGCAGGAATAACAGGAACGAACGCATGGGATCGCGTCGTTTGGGCGTTGCATCTGTCATGAATGTGTTTCTCTCTTTAGCGCTTCAAGTCTAGGTTGCGCTTCCCGGCAAAAGCCTGAGTGGCGAATGTGAAACACCGGGGGAAACAAAAGACCCCCGAATAAACGGGGGTCTTTTCGAGGAGGTCGGCTTAGAAGTCGCGCTTCTCTTTGATCTTTGCCTTCTTACCGCGGAGGTTGCGCAGGTAGTACAGCTTGGCGCGACGTACGTCACCACGTGAGACAACCTCAATGTGGTCGATAACGGGCGAGTGTACGGGGAACTTACGCTCCACACCTACCTGGAAGGAAACCTTGCGAACAGTGAATGTCTCGCGAACACCCTCACCCGAGCGACCGATGACAATACCCTGGAATACCTGGATACGAGAGCGGTTACCTTCGATGATGTTTACGTGAACCTTTACGGTGTCACCGGCGCGGAAATCTGGAATGTCGCTACGCAGCGATGGTGCGTCTACAGCGTCAAGAATGTGCATGATTTATCTCAATCTGTACAAGCCACAGGTCTCATACGTGAATGATGAAAAAGTACATGTGCAGTGTTGTAAGTCTCAGTGCCCCCTGTGGCAGGGTAAGACCAACGGCACAAGGTTCAATTGTGCCAGAGATTTACTCAGGAAGTAAATCGGGTCGGACTTCCTTGGTGCGCTCGAGCTGCTGTTCGTGACGCCACTTTGCAATTGCACCATGGTTTCCGGACAGTAATACGGGTGGAACTTCCAAACCTCGCCATTCGGCGGGCTTGGTGTAACTGGGGTATTCCAGCAGGCCATCTTCATGGCTTTCTTCCACCAAGGATTCAGGATTTCCCACCATGCCAGGAATCAAGCGACCCACAGCCTCAATCATGGCCAGGGAAGCTACTTCCCCACCATTGAGAACGTAGTCCCCCAGAGAGATGGGGCGCACACGAATACGAGTGACAAAGTGGTCACTCACGCGCTGATCAATGCCTTCGTAGCGACCACATGCAAAGATGAGTTGCTCTTCCTCAGCAAGCTCTTTTGCAACTGCCTGAGTGAACTGCTCTCCGGCAGGTGAAGGCACAATCAGCACAGGGTTCGCAGAGCTTGCTGGATCAGCCAAGATGGCATCCAAAGTGTCACCCCAGGGCTCGGGCTTCATCACCATGCCGGCGCCACCACCGTAAGGAGTGTCATCAACGGTGCGGTGTTTGTCGGAAGTGGCATCACGTAAGTCATGAACGCGGGTATCAATCAGGCCCGACTGGCGTGCCTTACCCAAGAGAGAAACATCAAGAGTGCCGAAGAACTCCGGAAAGATCGTGACGATGTCGATGCGCATTTAGGCCTCGCTAGAGTCCTCAGCAAGAATCTCGTCTTCGTCATCCTCAGGAAGCTCTTCAAAGAGTCCACCAGGAGGAGTCAAGGTGACGATCCCCTTCTCAATGTCGACCTCAGGAACGATGGCCTTCACAAAAGGAACCATGACGTCGCCGTTGACGGTCTTGATGACAAGCAGATCCTGTGCGGGGAAGTGATCGACGCGGGCAACCGTGCCCACCTCAACACCATCACGCACAGCTGTGAGGCCGGTGAGCTGGTGGTCATACCAAGCGTCTGGATCTTCTGGCAGGACAGAGGTGTCGTGCTCAACCCACAGGATGGCTTTAATCAAGGATTCAGCTGCCGTACGGTCAGGAACGTCCTTGAAGAAGGCAACAGGGTGGCTGTTGTACCAGCGAAGTTCAATCAGCTCAATGTTCTTACCGCGCCAAGGAGATTCCTCGGGAACCTGCAAAGAAAAAATGGCTCCGGGGACAAAGCGCTTCTCTGGCTCATCTGTGTAGAGCTCAACTTTGATAGCACCTTTGAGGCCGTGGGCCTTGGTGAGACGACCGACGCGAAGTTGGGTCTGTCTAGATTCAGCGGTCACGTTTAAGCGTCGGTGTCGACGACGTCGACACGAACGTTGCGACCATCAGCCAGGGCGTTCACAACAGTGCGAATGGCCTTGGCAGTGCGGCCTGAACGGCCAATAACGCGGCCAAGGTCCTCGGGGTTCACGTGAACCTCGAGGACCTCACCACGATTGTTCGAACGCACAGCAACCTTCACGTCATCGGGGTTCTCTACGATGCCCTTAACGAGGTGCTTGACTGCTGATGCGAGCATGTTGGTTAGGCCTGTTCCTCGCCAGCTGCTTCTTCAGCAGCCTCAACGATTTCCTCAGCCTCGGCAACAACCTCAGCTGCTACCTCTTCAACAACAGCTTCAGCAACAGCCTCTTCGACGATTGCTTCTGCAACTGCCTCGACTACTGCTTCCTCAGCTGCGGCCTCTACGACGGCTTCTTCAGCAGCTTCAACAGCTGCCTCTTCCTTCTTAGGTGCCTTTTCAGTCTTGGGTACGAGAACTGGCTTCTTCTTGGTGTCGACAACGAATGCAGCCTTAGGCTCAGCAACCTTGATGGTGCTCTTGGCATTCTTGTCACCCTTGAAGATTCCCCAGTCACCGGAGAGCTTCAGAAGTGCTTCTACCTGCTCGGTTGGCTGTGCGCCAACGGAGAGCCAGTACTGAGCACGGTCTGAGTTAACCTCGATGAAAGATGGGTTCTCAGTGGGGTGGTACTTACCGATCTCCTCGATAACACGACCATCACGCTTGGTGCGTGAGTCGGCTACGACGATGCGGTAGTAAGGCGCACGGATTTTTCCGAGGCGCTTCAAACGGATTTTGACAGCCACAATTCTCCTGTGAGTGATGTGTAGTGGATGAACTGACGACCGTGAGCGTGGGGGCACACTCGGTACAAGCTCTAGGGGTTTCGCAACAAATCTGATTAGAGGGTCGGATATGACACGAACTCGAGTTCCTATTCTGGCAGGTTTTACCAGGTTTTGGCTAATCGAGGGGGTTATCTGTGAAGCTTTTTTGCACTGATCACACCAGTGTCAAAGCCCAGCAGGTGCAATCCACCGTGGAAGCGTGCGTGTTCAACCTTGATGCAACGATCCATCACCACGGTGAGACCTTTTTCTTCGCCGTAGCGAGCAGCTTCTTCGTTGTAAATACCCAGCTGAACCCACATGGTGGGTGATCCAATAGCGACGACATCGTCTATGACAGAAGGGATATCGCTTCCCTTGCGGAAAACATCCACGATGTCTGGTGCTTCAGGAAGAGAAGCAAGATCAGGGTAGACCTTCTCCCCCAAGATCTCATCTGCGTTGGGGTTCACGAAATACACGCGGAAATCACTCGACGAAAGCAGGTAGGTTCCTACGAAGTAGCTTGAGCGAGCAGGGTTCGGTGACGCACCCACAATGGCGACCGACTTGGCGTTATTGAGAATGCGCTGGCGAGCTTTGGCGTCTGGACCAACCCACGTGCGCTGGGACTTCAGTAACTTCGCCAAAGGAGAGTTCGCTGGGAGCTCACAGCTCAAACCGTTAGCAAGTTGTGCATTGATTACGTCAGCCATTACTTGCCCTCCGCTGACTTGGTCAGTGCCTGGTCGAGGTCATAAATGATGTCTTCAACATCTTCAATACCGACAGACAAACGAACAATGCCAGGCAGCACACCGGCATCTAACAGTTGCTGGTCGGTGAGCTGAGCGTGTGTGGTGGAAGCGGGATGAATCACCAGGGTCTTGGCATCACCAATGTTGGCAACGTGGCTGGCTAGTTCGACCGATTCGATGAACTTTCTACCCACGTCACGGCCACCCTTGATGGAGAAGCTAAAGACCGAACCAGGCCCCTTGGGCAAATACTTCAGACCACGCTCGTAGTGAGGGTGGCTAGGCAAACCTGCCCAGTTCACAAACTCGATGCGGCTGTCTTGCGCTAACCAGTTCGCCACTTCACGAGCGTTATCTATGTGTGCCTGCATTCGATACGGAAGAGTCTCCACTCCTTGAGCGAGCGTGAATGCTGACTGAGCAGAAAGCACAGGTCCAATGTCGCGCAGTTGTTCTGCACGAAGTCTGGTCAAGAAAGCATATTCACCAAAGTTTCCACCCCAGGTGAGTCCACCATAGGAAGGAACTGGCTCATCGAAGAGTGGGAACTTGTCTGTGTTCCAATCAAAGCGCCCCGATTCGACCACAACACCTCCGAGGGTGGTTCCGTGTCCACCGAGGAACTTGGTTGCGGAGTGAATGACGACATCCGCACCCCATTCGATGGGGCGGCAGAGGTACGGCGTCGCAATGGTGGAGTCCATGATCAGGGGAATGCCATGGGCATGAGCAACCTCTGCCAGGCCTTCGATGTCTGCGATCTCACCTGATGGGTTTGCCACAGTCTCGGCATACATCAGCTTGGTTTTGTCGGTGATAGCCGCGGCATAATCTTCAGGGTTTGCTGACTGCACAAAGGTGGTGTCCACACCAAAGCGACGCAGAGTCACATCAAGTTGGGTAATCGAACCACCATAAAGATTCGCGGAAGAAACGATGTGGTCGCCCTGGCCTACCAGTGAGGCAAAGGTGATGTATTGCGCAGAGAGACCACTGGCAGTAGCCACAGCACCCAGGCCACCCTCGAGACTTGCTACACGCTCCTCGAAGGAAGCAACAGTGGGGTTAGAGACACGAGAGTAGATGTTTCCGTACTTCTGCAACGCGAAGCGTGCTGCAGCATCTGCAGTGTCATCGAACACAAACGCGCTTGATTGGTAGATCGGAAGCGCACGAGCTCCTGTTGTGGAGTCGGGAATATTACCTGCGTGGATGGAACGGGTTTTGAACCCATATTCGCGGTCTGCCATGCCTCAAGAGTATTGAGAATGCTCAACTTCATCATCTTCACCTTGTCACAGAGCGTCACATGACGAAGCACCCTCGGTGCGACTTCGAGAGAATGGAGTCATGGAACAAACTCGCTACCAAGTTCGCTTTGACTGGGCAGTCAGTGGCGCACACGCCATCGGCTCCGACGCTGATGTCATTATCTGGGTCGATGCCATTGCTGAACCCGGTAGTGAAGTTGACCTGAGCGCTCTCCCCCTCGGCCCTGCTGTGGTTCTCACTGACCTCAGCTCTGCCCACGTCGTAGCTCAGTGGGTCATTGACCTGCAGGTAAAACTTGCCAAAAGAATTCTCATCGCTGTGGTGGCAGCAGGCTCCACCCGAGACGGGCAACTTCGAGTCGCGACAGAAGACCTCCTAGCCGCTGGAGCTGTGATTAACCAACTAGCTGCACTGGGTCTTGATGCAACATCACCTGAAGCCGCAGCAGCGGAAGCCGCCTATCGCGGACTAGCCCGTGCAACTTCACACTTGCTCACCGCAGTAAGCACGACGGCAACTACTCCGCCACAGCCTGAACAGCTCAAAGTTAATGCCGCGATGACTGCAGCAGATGTGCGCGTCATCCGCGCCTAGGGACTAGTTGTCCTTGGCCTCGAAGTTCAACGAAATCGAGTTCATGCAGTAACGGTCTCCAGTAGGGGTTCCGAATCCGTCTGGGAAAACGTGCCCGAGGTGAGATCCGCACTTTGCGCAGAGCACTTCAGTGCGTTCAATACCGAGCGAAAGATCAGGTCGAAGTTCTACCGCATCGGGGCGAACTGACTCATAGAACGAAGGCCAACCGCAGCCAGAGTCGAACTTGGTGCCAGCGGTGAAGAGTTCGTTGTTACAGGCCTTGCAGGTGTAGATACCGGCACGATCTTCGTCTAGAAGCTCGCCGGACCACGCGCGTTCCGTAGCTGCTTGGCGGAGAACTGCATATTCTTCAGCAGAAAGTTCTGCACGCCACTGGTCGTCGTTCTTCTCTACTTCGTAAGCCATGGTTAAATTCTAAGCCTGTTCCCTGAGAGGCACTATGCCCAGCGTCGAACAGCCCACTTTTCAAAAAGTCCCAGAAGGGCATCTGTTGTCTTACCAAAAACTGCAAGCAAAATGATGGCCAGAATGACACGGTCAGTGCGGCCATTGTTTTGAGAATCAAGGAGGAGGAATCCCAGCCCTGCTGAGGATGCAATCAACTCGGCAGCAACGAGGAAGAGCCACGACTGGGCAAGGGCAAGACGGAGACCTGAAATAACTGAAGGCACTACTGCGGGAAGCTGCACGGTCGTAAACAGTTGCACTCCTGAGAGGCCAAAGGCACGTCCAGCTTCAACGAGCTGCTTATCAACGTGACGAAGCGCTGCTGCGACAGTGGTGTAGACCGGGAAAAACGCTCCAATAGCAATCAGTGTGATTTTGGATTCTTCACCAATCTTGAGCCACAGCAACAGCAGTGGAACCCACGCCAGCGACGGCACGGCACGGATGGCACCGAAGGTAGATCCGAAGAAGAAATCCCAGATGCGGGCTAGCCCCACAATTGCGCCGAAGAACAACCCCAGGCTGGCTCCGATAGCGAAACCAATGAGTACTCGCTGAACGGATATACCAATAAACGGGCCGAGCAAGCCGCGTTGGATAAGGTCAACCCCTGCCAGCCACACCATTTCTGGTGAAGGAAGCTGGCCCACGGTGAAGAGACCGAGGCTCGAGGTAATTTGCCACGCAGCCAATATGGCCAGCGGCAGGATGGAACAGATGAGGAGCTGTCCCCCTCTGGTGGAAGTGAAGCGAGCACGACGAACCGACCCCTCGCCCTGTCGGGCAGCCTTACCCCTGGCTTGTGCCCTGGGCGAGAGATCAGTCGTCGTGCTCATGCTTCGTACTTCCTAGCGGTCGTCAGTGAATTACTTCGCTTCAGCAGCCTCGGTTGCCTTCACATCAATGTCCTTGTAGGACTTCTTGATGAACGTGGTGTCATAGAGGGTCTTGAGAGCCTCATCAACCTGTGCCTGAGTAGCAACGTCACCGTTCGCGACAAAGACCTTACCGATGGTCTTCAGCAGCTTGGTCTGTGTCTTTCCAGGGATGGGGTTGATGTCGATCAGGGTGCGCTCAGTGATGACCTTCTTGGCGACAGGGACACTCAGGCCAGATGCAGCAGCAAGAACTGCGTAGGTTGCATCAGGGTTAGCGATGGCGTACCGGCGAGCTTCTTCATACACGTTGGTGACAACCTGTGCGATGTCAGGGTTCTTCTCAAGGAAAGACTCTGTTGCGTTGAGGAAGCCGTAGCTGTTGAAGTCCACGTTGCGGTAAATCAGCTTTGCACCTTCAGTTTCTGCACCAGCAAGGATGGGGTCAAGACCAGCCCATGCGTCAACAGAGCCGTTGAACAGTGCGGTCTTTCCATCTGCGTGGGCCAAGTTCTCGATGGTCACGGTTGCGGGGTCAACACCAGCCTCTTCCAAGGCCTGAAGCAGGAAGAAGTAAGGGTCAGTTCCCTTCTTTGCAGCTACTGTCTTTCCTTCAAGATCAGCTACATCCTTGATCTTGGAGTCTGGACCAACTGCGAGAGCTGCCCATTCTGGCTGGTCAAAGATTTCAATGGTCTTGATGGGTGAACCGTTGGAGCGAGCCAACAACGCAGCAGAACCAGCAGTTGAACCCACGTCAAGAGCACCTGCAAGAAGCTTGGCGTTAGCGTCTGCGGAGGAGAGGGACTGAACCCAGTTGACCTTGATACCGGTCTCTGCGAGTTCCTCTTCAAGCCAACCGTAGTTCTTGATGAGCAGAGAAAGCGGGTTGTAGGTCGCGAAGTCAATGTTGAGGGTTTCACCGGTGTGGTCCTTGACTGCAGCTGCTTCCTCAGTCACAACAGGCTGAGGCTCACTGGCGCAACCAGTGAGTACCAAAGCAATGGCAGCAACTCCTGCAGTGACAGTGGCGAGGAGAGATTTGTTCTTCATGATGTGTTTCGTATCTTTCGTATTGTGTGTTCAGAAAAAGAAATTTAGATGCTGAAAGTGCTGGTCGTGTGACGATCAACACCAAGACCTTCGAGCAGGTGTGCTCGAAGTTCAGCCAGTTCTGCGGAGCCACGGTCGCGAGGCCGGCCACCTGGGACTGTTACCAGCTCAGCGATGGTCGCACCGGGCTCCCCGGGCATTCGTCCCAGCAAGATGACGCGGTCAGCTAACTGAAGCGCCTCATCCACGTCGTGGGTAACAAGAAGAACTGTGGTGGGTGCTGCTGCGTGAATATCGAGCAGCAAATCCTGCATCTTGAGGCGAGTAAGCGCATCGAGTGCACCAAATGGCTCATCGAGAAGCAAGACACCTGGGTTACGTGCAAGTGCACGAGCAAGTGATGCACGCTGCGCCATTCCGCCCGAGATTTCTCGAGGGCGGTGGTTTGCTGACGCGGTAAGCCCTACAAGTTCGAGTAGCTCCGCTACGCGCGCTTCTCCCTCAGCCTTATCAGTGCCGTGAGGTAAACCAAGTGCCACATTTTGCGCCACTGAACGCCAGGGGAACAGTCGTGGTTCCTGGAATGCGAAAGCAGAACGAGAATCGATTCCCTCGACAGGGGTTCCATCAATGGTGACGTTTCCCGTAAAGCCTATGTCGAGACCTGCGGTGATGCGCAAGAGAGTTGATTTACCGCAACCACTGGTGCCCAGAATGGCGACAAGTTCTCCGGGCTTGATCGTAATGTTGATATCGCGCAGAACGATGCGTGGCTCCGCTAACTGACCTCGACGAGGGTTGGCTACGGGAAAACTGCGACCAACCCCGTCGAAGCGCACCTCAAACGCCGTGTTGGTCACGGCGTGAGGGGATGTCGTGGAGGAGGCCATGTGTCGAGGTTACGGAGAGCACCCCTGCGCCCGCCAACCCAAAAGAAACGTGACGTAACTGAGTTACGTCACATTACGCTTAAACAAATAAATCCCTGTATTTACAAGGATTTATTGTGAGTCACATTGTGACGAAGTGAGTAATAAAGCGTTAGCCCTTACCCAACATCTTCTGTAGGGCCTCAAGCTCTTCCGCACTTGGGCCGTCAGAACCAGCTGGCTTTCCAAAACCAAAACCTGCTCCACCACCGGGCTTAGAAGCACCCGCAGCAAGTGCCGCGTTCTCTGCAGCACGCTTAGCAGGGTTTCCAGACTTGGAACCCTTCTTCTTCGCCTGCTGCTTCTTGCCACCGTGGCTCATGCCAGGAATGGGTCCCATGCCAGGAATTTGGGGAACACCGCCCTTGGCCACGGTCTTCATCATCTTGGCTGCTTGTTCAAAGCGGTTGACCAGTGCGTTCACGTCGGTGACGGTCATTCCCGAACCCTTGGCGATACGCAGACGGCGTGAACCGTTGAGCAGTTTGGTGTTCTGACGTTCGGCCTTGGTCATGGACTGAATGATGGCTTCGGTGCGAACGAGTTCCTTCTCGTCGAAGTTGTCGAGCTGTTCCTTCATGGCGCCTGCACCTGGAAGCATGCCGAGCATCTTCTTCATGGAGCCCATGTTTTTCAGCTGCTGCATCTGCTTGAGGAAGTCTTCAAGGGTGAAGGAGTCTGTAGCGAACTTCTCCTGAAGCTGGGCTGCTTCTTTCTCGTCGAAGGCTTCCTGGGCCTGCTCGATCAGGG
>JBEBAV010000014.1:0-4628 GCA_041158725.1 Actinomycetota bacterium | reverse complement strand
GGGTGTTCTGTGGGATGGTCAACCCACTGCGTTACCGCCAGCGACAGCACAGTTACTCGACGCTGCCGGAGTGTGGTTGCCCCACAAAGTCATTCCTACGTCAGACAAACACACTGGGACTACCGTTTTACTCGAGACGCTCAATTTGTGTGCTGGATATCCCGGAGGCAACTCTTCGACAGAAGAAATCTCTCTCACCATTCGGGCTGGTGAAATTTTGGCAATAACGGGCCCCAACGGTTCAGGAAAGACAGCTCTTGCGCTCTCTCTGGGTGGTCTGATTTCAGCCCGAAGTGGGAGCATTGTGTGCAGTGCTGTTCTCTGTGGGAATGCTCGAGGTTCAGACCCTTTGCGCTGGCGCTCACGAGAGTTGCTTTCTCGTATCGGTAGCGTTTTTCAAGCATCAGAACAACAGTTCATTGCTGCAACGGTGAGGGATGAACTCGCAGCAGGGCCCACAGCGGCTGGGCTTTCTGCGAAAGACGTGAACTCACGAGTTGAGGAACTGCTAGAGAGACTTCAACTCGCAGACGTGGCGCATGCGCACCCCTTCACGCTCTCAGGTGGTCAGCAAAGAAGACTTTCTGTGGGTACAGCACTCGCCACGAAGCCTCAGCTTCTCATATTGGATGAGCCCACCTTTGGACAGGATGCCCGCACGTGGGAAGAAATGGTGTCCTTACTCAGTGAATTGCGGGCTGAAGGTCACGGAATCGTGGCAGTCACCCATGATGCTGCCTTCGTGGAGGCTCTCGCTGATTCCGTGTATGAGCTCGGGGGTCAGAGGTGATCTCCATTAGCCCCCTGGCCAAGCTCCTCGCTGCAGCCGTTCTCGGAATTGTGTTGTTGCTGTCCTTGGACCCCGTCTCAGCGGTGGTTGCGTTGGTCTTCGAGTTGGCACTACTGCCCTGGGCAGGTGTTCCAGCACGCCGACTGTTGAGAATACTTTCCCCTGTGTTCATTGCTGCGCCCTTCGCTGGTTTGGCGACCTTGCTCTATGGGCGCGGCGGGGGAGAGGAGGTAGTTGCAGTGGGGCCGTGGATCATCACCACGGGTGAAGCGGAACTTGCCCTTGCCATCACGTTACGTGTGCTTGCCGTTGCTGTGCCAGCCGTCGTTCTTTTTGCCACGACAGACCCTACCGATTTGGCAGACGCACTGGCTCAAATCTGGAAACTGCCCGCACGTTTCGTCATCGGAGCCCTCGCTGCTTTCAGAATGTTGGGTTTAATGCGTCAAGACTGGAATATGTTGCGCCTGGCGCGCAGAGCTCGCGGAGTTGCCGATGGGGGTTGGCCGTTTGCAACACTCGTTCGTTTAGGAAACCAAGCCCTCGCATTGCTAACGATTGCCATCAGGCGGGGGAGCCTATTGGCGACAGCCATGGAAGCACGAGCTTTTGATGCTCCAGTCACCAGGACATGGGCTCGTGTGGCCCGATTCACAGCACGGGACACATGGTTTGTTGTCGGAGCAGCTGTGATTGCTGCTGTTGCTGTCATGATGGCAGTTATGACGGGAGCGTGGAATTTTGTTATCTCCTGATGTCGCCGCGATCATTGCGCATATTCACGAGCGTGCTCTGGCCTACGACGAGGAATTCAAACATAGTCGTCACGCTCCTGCGCCCACGTTCCTCATTGATGGACCAAGTGGATCTGGAAAAACCACCCTTGCTTCAGAAATCGAGAAGCACTGGAATTCTGCAGTGAAACTGCAAATAGTTCATATGGATGATCTCTACCCCGGATGGGAGGGTTTGGAGCAGGGGGCTCAGAAAATATTGGGCATGCTGAGTGAACGTTCTACTGGTGCAGATACTCATTGGCAGCGTTACGACTGGACAACAAAACAGTTAGCAGAATGGCATTCTGTAGATGCCCGTGAGCCACTGTTAATTGAGGGGTGCGGTTCTATCTCACAGGGTTGCCATGCGCTGTCGCAGGTTCGAATCTGGCTGGATGCAGACCCCGAACTGCGGAGGGAGCGAGCACTCTCACGGGAGGGCGAAAACTTTGCCCAGCACTGGACGCAGTGGGATGCACAGTATGTGAACTTTGTTTCTCTCCACAAGCCACGCGCCCTCGCGACGCTAGAAGTCCGTGCAAGCGAGTAGCCTAGAACTATGACTACACCAGAACACACCGACGTCTACTTCACCGCTGAGTTCATTGACGGACCCCTCGCAGGTTCCGCAGAAGAGCGCGTACTCGTTCGTGGCACCCACGACGAAAAGCTCAGTGAAGTTGCTCTCGTCGATGGCATTGAATCCATCTTCCGTTACTTTGCTGTAGACACCCGCGAGGTTGCTGGCAAGCTTCACGTTCGTTACACCTTCAACGAACCAGCAAGTGACACCTACATCTCGGAAGACGAAAACGAATAGTCGTTTCCTTCACACCAAGACAAAAGCCCAGAGTACACGCTCTGGGCTTTTGTTATGAAAATAAGGAATTAAGCCGCCTCATCCGGTTGCGTGAGGGCTTCTGCAATCTGGTGAATCTCTTCCCCCTGTGTGGTGGAGGTGCGGCTGACAATGATGAAAATCGCCGCCAGAACAGAAACAACCAGGCCTGCCCAGATGTATCCGGCTACAGCGGAGAAGGAGATACAGGCAATGAAAAGAAGGGCTGTAGCAATGGCACTGAACACTTTTCCGCGGAAGATCTTCTTCTTGGAATTCTTGTCGTAGTTTTCTGCAAGGAGAATCAGGCCAGAGTTTGTTTCAGGTTCAGTCGCGGGCGAAACCTCAACGGTTTCTTCTATCTCCTCAGCAGCACCGAGCGAAGACGTGCGAAGAATCTTGACGAATCGGTCAGGAATGCTGGTTGTGAAGTCAACTGGCTCAAGAACGTAGTTGGGATCTGAGCGGAATTCATTGCGTGATTGGAAACCGCGCAGCAACTCATCGAGGTGATCGCCTTTACTCACGGTGTCCGCATTATCGGCGCCGTTGTGTGCCATGGTGCTGCCCCCTAGTAATGAATTACATCAAAACTATACAGGGGTAAACAGCAGTCATTCAGGGAAACATCTCCACTGAATTACCCCACACGGTGTAGGCCAATGAACCTCATATATGCGCTGTTGAAATAACAGGACTGCGCTAATACTTCTCCGCTGATGCCTTGGATGTCTAGGGTTGTGCCATTTTGTGGCACATCTCGACTATCAACAATTTCGTACAGTCCATCCAGTCCACCTCCAGCAAGGCGAAGTTGTGTCCCGATAGGGAGCATAAGGATTGCTGCCCCTCCACAATTGTTGTGTTCAGCAATAGTGGGTTGAACATCAAACCCTTCATAGGGAGTGAAAATAATCCACCCAATACAGGCATCAATTTCAGCTTGGGTGCCATATCCTGCAATATTCAATGTCAATAGTTGTGGGGTGACATCGACGAGTTGATCATCTGCTGGTGGTGCTGGTTCTTCATCTTGTACTGGAAGTTTGGGAACGGTGATTGGTTGCACAACCGTGGGAGTTGGTGTTGAAAACGGTGTTGAAGTCGGTGATGGCGTGATTGTTGATGTGACAGAAGCTGCGGCGGTTCCATGAGGAGGTGCTTCAAGGCTCGCCGAAGAAGAGGGCGAAGCACTGCAACCGCTCAAAAGCAGCATGCTCAGGAGTGTTGCACTGAGACGTATCATCATGTGCCCTCCTGTGTTGAGATGTGCTGCTGGATTATTGATTATGGGAGGCTCAGCTTACTCGCAGAGGTTAAATAAAGATTGGCTCCCCATGAGGGGGAGCCAATCTGTTCCGCTGGTGAAGCGGATTTACTTGGGGTGAGTAACGGGTATCGATCCCGCGACCTCCTGAACCACAATCAGGCGCTCTACCAACTGAGCTATACCCACCATGTTGTTCTTCCGACGAATCGGCAACTCAATAATCTTACACGTTCTGCGCGAAGGCAAAAACTGAACTAGGAAGTAGGTGTGGAGTGCTTCTGGACGATGTCGGCTGAAATCTTTCCTGCTTCTTCACTGTTCGGGCCGGGTGCTGCAACCAGCAATGCTCGGCGGTAGTAATCAAGCTCTCGGATTGATTCCTGGATATCAGCAAGGGCACGGTGGCCGCCATCTTTGCTGGGGGAGTTGAAGTAAACACGTGGATACCAGCGACGGGAAAGTTCCTTGAGAGAGGACACATCAATGTTGCGGTAGTGCAGGCGGGCGTCAACTTCTGGCATGTAGCGGACGATAAATGCCCGGTCGGTACCAATTGAGTTGCCACACATCGGGGGCTTTTGTCCCTCGGGGACGTGTTCGTTGATGTAAGCCAAGACCTGGGCCTCTGCGTCCTTGAGGGAAACTCCATTCGGAATTTCCTCAATGAGGCCTGAGGTGGTGTGCATATTGGTGACAAACTCACCCATGTTGTCCAGAGCAGCCTGGCTGGGGTTGATGACAACATCGAAACCTTCGTGCACGGGGTTAAGTTCAGAGTCTGTGATGATTACAGCAACTTCGACAAGTTCATCAACATCGAGGTTGAGCCCGGTCATTTCGCAGTCGATCCAGACCATGTACTCATTCGGTGTTCCCATGCCTCAATTCTAGGCGTGCCTACAGACAAAGATTCCCTGGCCTCACAGGCCAGGGAATCTTGTTGAGCAGGTGAAG
>JBEBAV010000013.1:0-4662 GCA_041158725.1 Actinomycetota bacterium | reverse complement strand
TGGGTGAAAGCGTCACCGAAGGCACCGTTACCCGGTGGCTCAAGAATGTGGGCGACCGCGTAGAGGTAGATGAGCCTTTACTCGAAGTATCAACGGACAAGGTTGACACCGAGATCCCTTCGCCTATCTCTGGCGTTGTGGAAGCAATCCTGGTTCAGGAAGATGAGACGGTAGCCGTTGGAACCGTGCTTGCTCACATTGGTGATGGCTCCGGTGCCGGGGCTGCACCTGCAGCTCCCGCCGCTGAGGCACCTGCCGCTCCTGCAGCACCAGAGCCAGTAGCTGCTCCTGAGCCTGTTGCAGCCCCAGTTGTAGCAGCCCCAGTTGTAGCAGCCCCAGTTGTTGCAGCTCCAGTAGTTGCACCTCAGCCTGTCGCAGCTCCTGCACACTCCGGCGGTGCAGGTTATGTCACCCCCATCGTTCGCAAGTTTGCAAACGAGAACGGTGTTGACCTGAACTCTGTTGTTGGTACTGGTATCGGTGGACGTATCCGCAAGGAAGACGTTCTTTCAGCTCGCGGTGGCTCCTCTGCAGCTCCCGCAAAGACTCGCACCCCACTGAGCGTTTCTCCTTTGCGTGGAACTACTGTTCCTATGACCCGCCTGCGTAAGGTTGTCGCCGAGCGTGCTGTGATCTCGATGCAGAGCACCGCCCAGCTGACCAGCGTTGTAGAAGTAGATGTGACACGTATTGCTGAACTGCGCAAGCGCGTTCAGGGTCAGTTTGTTGCGGCCACCGGCGGCAAGCTCAGCTTCATGCCTTTCTTCGCATTGGCAGCTACTGAGGCACTCAAGGCATTCCCCATCATCAACGCAACTGTTGATGGTGACAACATCGTCTACCCAGGTCACGAAAACGTGTCTATCGCAGTGGACACTGAGCGTGGACTTCTGACTCCTGTGGTCAAGAACGCAGGTGACCTGAACATTGCTCAGTACGCCATCGCTATCGCTGACGTGGCCGCACGCACTCGTGACAACAAGCTGCAGCCAGATGAGCTTGCTGGCGGTACCTTCACTCTGACCAACACTGGTTCGCGTGGTGCACTGTTCGACACTCCTGTTGTGTTCTTGCCTCAACTTGCCATCCTCGGTACTGGTGTCGTCACCAAGCGTCCCGTTGTTATCGAGGCAGAAGGTCAGGAAGTTATCGCCGTTCGTTCGATGGTCTACCTGGCTCTGTCCTACGACCACCGCATCATTGACGGTGCTGACGCAGCACGTTTCCTTGGTGCTATCAAGGAGCGCCTCGAAGAGGGTGCTTTCGAAGCCGACCTCGGCATCTAAGTTCTAACGAGGATCAAATACCTCACGTATTCGCCACGCAGTTCCTGACTTTTGCAGGAGCAGCGTGGCGAATGTCGTTAAGCCAGCTTCTGTCTGGAGCTGAACATCTACCAGAACGATTTCCCCACTTTGACTCACAACCGTGGCCGAAAAGTCGGAAGGATTTACTCCTGCGGGCACAGAAATTCCTGATACTTGACCTGTCAGAACAAAGTTGATTGCCGCACCTTCGGGATCATGGGGTTCACGTATTTCTTGAGGGCTACTCGTGGGTTGAGCAGTCGGAGCTACAGCACTGACAGTCGT
The DNA here is from genome assembly GCA_041158725.1 of Actinomycetota bacterium. Taxonomy (GTDB): domain Bacteria; phylum Actinomycetota; class Actinomycetes; order Actinomycetales; family Microbacteriaceae; genus Aurantimicrobium. Next base: position 3,070 of record JBEBAV010000013.1, on the reverse strand, counting down.
GTTATTAGCAGCAGGAATACTCACACCCACCACCACGAGAACACAGACAACACCGAGTGCAAACATCACCGTTCGTCTGTTCGCATTCAATAAAGTCACCAACTTCTTTGGTGGTGGTTTCGGCTCGTCTACGACATCAACGTCACCTTCAGGGTTCCACTCGAAAGTCTTGAGCCCCGATGAAAGGGAAAGCTGAGATGAGCTCTCTTCCTGCGCTGCTGACTGCAGGGAAATCCACACAAGATCCCCATCAGCATTTCGACCGACATCGAATGCGTTGTGGGGTCGCGCACCAAGGGTCAGTTCGTGTTCAATAGTGTCGCCGTTGACCGTTGCAGTGCCGACAAAGTTCAGATCAGACACTCGACGAGAGGTGACAAGGTAACCAACGGTTGTGTTCGCGAGAGCATTGTGACGCATCTGGTCAGAATGGCAATTGAAGTAGCCACACGAAGCTGAGTTCAACCAGTATGTGGATAAACCCGCAGGAGAATTCTGTGCATAACTGCTGTGTCGCGGCGGGTAGAATTGGACCATGTTGGATGTCGTCATTGTTGGTCTCGGAAGTGACGCAGTCCCCTACCGCGACGCGTGGGAAAAACAACGAGAAATCCACAAACAAGTAGTTGCTGGTGAGCGACCCAACACTCTGCTTCTGCTTGAACACCAGTCCGTCTACACCGCCGGAAAGCGCACGGAAGACTCAGAGCGTCCAGTTGACGGAACTGAAGTCATTGACGTTGACCGGGGTGGAAAAATCACCTGGCATGGTCCTGGGCAGCTTGTGGGATACCCCATCACGAAACTGCACGAGCCCATGGATGTCGTGGCATACGTGCGCACCATCGAGGGTCTCCTGATCGATGTTGCTTCAGAATTCGGGGTCACAGGTGAACGAGTTGAAGGCCGCTCAGGCGTGTGGGTTAACCGAGGCCTGAACTATGACAAGGTTGCTGCCATCGGCATCAGGATCAGCGAAGGTGTGTCCATGCACGGCTTTGCTATCAACTGCAACAACTCCCTTCAGGCTTACGACAACATCATTGCGTGTGGCATTCGTGATGCTGGGGCAACGACACTTTCACAGATTTCGGGAACAAACATCAGCCCATCTGATGTTGTCCCAGTAGTCACTCACCTTTTCACTCACTACTTTGAGGATGCTCATGTCAGCTGATGGCCGCAAGCTTCTGCGCTTGGAAGTTCGTAACAGCGAAACACCCATCGAAAAGAAGCCGGAATGGATTCGCACGAAAGCGAAAATGGGTCCTGAGTACCAGGCACTCCAAAAACTCGTCAAGAGCGAAGATCTCCACACCGTCTGCCAAGAAGCAGGTTGCCCCAACATCTACGAATGTTGGGAAGACCGCGAGGCAACCTTCCTTATTGGTGGCTCGCAGTGCACCCGCCGTTGTGACTTCTGCCAGATTGACACAGGTAAGCCTGATGCCTTCGACCGGGATGAACCTCGTCGTGTTGGAGAGTCTGTAGCCCAGATGAACCTCCGCTACGCCACCGTTACCGGAGTTGCACGCGATGACCTCGAAGACGAAGGAGCTTGGCTTTATGCCGAGACAATCCGTCAGATTCACCAGCAGAACCCCAACACAGGCGTTGAAATCCTGGTACCTGACTTCTCTGGTAATCCTGAACACCTCAAGCAGGTATTCGATGCAGCTCCTGAAGTCTTTGCGCACAACGTGGAGACAGTTCCTCGAATCTTCAAGCGCGTGCGGCCTGCATTCACCTACGAGCGTTCGCTTGATGTACTGACTCAGGGCCGAAACGCAGGAATGATCACGAAGTCCAACCTGATTTTGGGCATGGGTGAAACTCGTGAAGAGGTCAGCCAGGCTCTTCAGGATCTGTTCGACGCAGGTACCGACATCATCACCATTACCCAATACCTTCGCCCCAGTGCTCGCCACATGCCTGTTGACCGCTGGGTACACCCTGAAGAGTTTGTTGAACTTAAGAACGAAGCAGAGGCTATTGGTTACCTCGGTGTTCTTTCTGGCCCGTTGGTTCGCTCTTCTTACCGCGCAGGTCGCCTCTATGCACAGTCCATGCGCGCTAAGGGACGCGAGATCCCCGATAGCCTCAGCCACCTCGCAGATGCTGAGCTGGGATTCTCCCAAGCGGTTTAGTTTTTCACTTCGTGCTGAGCTCCACGTGGTGGTCAGCACATCCCTTCCACGATAGGTATTCTTTTCTTCATGGCACGTACGAAAAAACCCAAAGGCCCTTCACGTCTAGCTCAGATGTGGCAGGTCTTCCAGATGACCCGTCGCTACGACAAGAGCGTTGTTGGACTGCTTCTGCTGTCCTTCCTTCTCCCAGTTGCAGCAGGTGTGGTTACCGGTGTTCTTCTGAGCAACGGTAACGTTTTCACCCTCGTTATCTGGATTCTTGTTGGTGTTTTGCTGGGTCTGCTCATCGGGCTCATCGTGTTGGGGCGTCGTGCTGAACGTGCTGCTTACTCACAGATCGAGGGTCAGCCAGGTGCTGTTGGCGCAGTAATGAAGTCTGCACTCAAGCGCAGCTGGGTTGCAGAAGAATTGCCTGTGGCCATCAATCCCAAGACCAAGGACGCAATTTATCGCGCGGTTGGTCGCGGTGGTGTTGCATTGATTGCTGAAGGACCTATTGCTCGCACGCAGCGCCTTGTTGATGAGGAGAAGCGCAAGACCGCAAAGATTCTTCCAAATGTGCCCATTACCGTTGTCACTGTCGGCCCCGACGAAGAGTCGGTCAAGCTCTACAAACTGGGTTGGCAACTTACCAAGATCAAGCCCGCGCTGACGAAGAGCGAAGTGCGCGTCGTGGTCAACCGTTTGTCTTCTCTGGGAACTAATGTCCCCATTCCCAAGGGAGTTGACCCCTACAAAGTTCGCCCATCGCGAGCTCGCTAGAAGTGTAACTAACAGGCCTTCACTTTGTGGGGGCCGGTTTGTTTATCTCGAACTCAGCAGAATCGTTCCCGCGATCTTGTCGTGAAAACCGCGCTGGTCTGAATCCCAGACCAGCGCCGGGATAACAAGAACAAGAAGCAAACTTCGCACAATGGGTC
>JBEBAV010000012.1:0-15715 GCA_041158725.1 Actinomycetota bacterium | reverse complement strand
ACCCAAAGCCTGCTGATTGCAGCACTGCAATGGCATCCTTGATGGATTTACCAATCACGTTGGGAACGGTGACCAGGTCAGGTCCCTTCGAAACAACCAGGCTGACATTGGTTCCGGTCGTAACGACACCTTCGGGAACTTCAAGCGAAATCACAGAGCCCTTGGCAATGCTGTCCGAGAACTCTTCTGAGGTTGAACCCACTACCAAGCCTGCGTCAGTGAGGGCCTTTGTTGCATCGGCCACGGTGAGACCTTCAACAGGTGGTATTGCTCCGAGGGAAATCACGAACTGAACTTGCCCACCGTAAGGATACTTCGCGGGGAGGGGAGCACCAGCGCCATCAAGAGCGGCAATGACCTTGCCCTTGGCAACATCAGCAGAGAACTGCTGTGAAGGATCCTTGAGCTTGAAGCCGAGCTCTTCTGCTTTCTTCTTGGCTTCGGTGTCAGTCATGCCGGCAAAGGCTGGAGTATCAAGAATCTTGGGTCCAAGGGAAACCAGAACCTTGATTGTTGCTCCACGAGTCACGGAACTTCCACCCTTGGGGTCGGTATCAATGACCTTGCCCACAGCAACGGTGGCGTCGTTTGTTTCGACCAGCTTGGCGGTGAAGCCTTCTTTTTCAATGATTTTCTGAGCATCAGCCGGCGACATGCCTGCCGTGGCAGGGACAGTGACCAATGAACCCGGTCCTGAACTAAAGAACCACCCCGCGGTTGCTCCGAGAACAGCCAGCACAATCGTGATTCCGAAAATCCAGAAACCTCGGCTGCGTCGATTTGAAGAAATCTCTTTGAGGGCTGCAACGGGATTGTTAATGGGGGCCTTGCGGTTGAGTCCGGCAAGGGCTCCCGTGCCAATTGCTTGAGTTTCGTCATCAGAGCCGATAAGCATGCCAGCGGGCATCACCATGGTCTGCTGCGTGGAGAGATCTTGATAGCTGGTACCGGAACGAATGACCTTTTCTGCCTGCAACAGTTTGTCCAGCAGGATTCCGGCATTCTCAGGGCGTCCCTCAGGTGAGCGAGTTGTAGCCCACTCGACAATCTCATCCAGTTCACCTGGAATTGCAGGGTTCGTAGAAGAGGGGGCAGGTACCTTGTCGTTGGCGTGCTGATACGCCACCGCCATAGGTTGTTCACCCTTGAAGGGCTGCTCACCGGTAAGCATTTCGTACATCATGATGCCGATGGCGTAGATGTCACTGCGGGCGTCAGCAACTCCACGGGTCAAGAGCTCAGGGGAGAGGTAGGCAATTGTTCCAAGCAGAGCCTGGCCTGAAGCAGTGTTTGCTGTCGTAGCGCGTGCCAGGCCAAAGTCACCGAGCTTGATACGACCGTCATCGGCGAGGAGAACATTTTCGGGCTTGAGGTCTCGGTGCACAATGCCGGATTCGTGCGCAGCGGCAAGACCTTGCAGGACAGCATCCATGATGTCAACTGTTTGCTCGGGTGTGAGCTTGCCGTAATCCTTCAGCAGATCGCGCAGAGTGATGCCGGGGAGGTATTCCATGACGAGATATGCCATGTCAGAGTCTTGGCCTTGGTCAAAAACATTCACCACATTGGGGTGTGCAAGGCGGGCAGCTGAGCGGGCCTCCTGAACGAAGCGCGCTTTGAAAGCACTGTCGTCAGCAAGGTGCCCGTGCATAATTTTCACAGCAACGCGGCGCTCTAGGCGCAAATCGGTTGCGAGATAGACCGTGGCCATACCGCCGCGAGCAATACGTGACTTGACCTGATATCTGCCGTCGATGAGACGACCGATCATGGGGTCTTCGGCGGCAGTAGTCACAACGCGAGTCTATGTAAGGAAAGCAAGCAAAACGCTGAGAAACACCGGCGTTTTATGCGCTCGCAACAGCAGGCATGCTGCTCATCAGGCCCGCGTTAGGAATGACGAGTCGCTGACCAACAACGAGTCGGCTAGAACGATCCAAGCCATTGGCTGTCATGATGGCACGGGGCTGCACTCCATAGTTCCGGGCAATGGCTTCGAGTGTTTCGCCGGAGGCAACGTTGTGGCGGGTAATGCTCTCGCCAACCTCTGCCGATTCGGTACCACTGGTCGATGCAGGAATGTTGAGCTGTTGGCCAGCAAACATCATTGTTTTCCAGCTCAACCCATTTGCAGCCAAGAGTTCTGCGGAAGAAACTCCGTGCAATTGTGCGATGCTCCGCAACGTGTCTCCGGCAGCAACTGTGTACTTGTCCGCACGTAAAGGGGCTGTGGTGTTGTGCGACGCGCCAGAGAGTGTGGGGGAGTTGTCGGCGTTTGCTTTAGGGAGTTTTTCAACCTTGGGCATCTGGTCAGCATTGGCGGACTGTGCCGTGAAAATCATGCTCGTAACAGCAGCAAGGGCTACTGGGATCGCAGCTATTTTCTTGATTTTGCGGGGTTTTTTGTGGGTCGTCGACGAGAGTGCCTCGTGGGTGGTTCGATAGGTTCGACCAGACATCTGCACACTCCTCTCCCCATTAAAAGATTCGCCCAGTCTCTACCTCCACTTGAAGGTTAACGTGGAGCGAAATCGGCGTGTCATAGTTTCTCTCCCTGTTCGCGCAAGTTCATGACCTGTGGCACGCTTGAGTGGTGGCTAACGCAAAAACACCCCAGACTCAGTGGTTGACGATTCCAGATCTGATGGAAGTTCTGGGCATGACGCAAAGTCATGTCCGGCGTCTACTTGAAGACAACGTCCTCGCTGCAGCACGTGTTGATGGAGTCCTCAAAGTTCCTGCTGACTTTATTCAGGATGGCGAGCCACTCCATGCGCTGCAGGGAACCATTGTGTTGCTGCGTGACGTCGGGTTTGACGGGAATGAACTCGTTGACTGGCTTATCTCAGATGAAGAAAGCTTGAAAACTTCCCCCGTTGAGGCATTGAAAGCCGGACGTAAGGCTGAAGTACGACGTATTGCCCAGGCGCTGCTCTAGGCAGAATTAGGAAGCGCGCTGAGACACCAGTGCAGCCAACTGGGTAAGGCCTTGCGTGGCCAACTCACTAAAACCGGCTGAAGCTATGGCTTGTTGAGCAAGTACGACTTGCTCTTCAATAACCTGCTCGAGCTTGTCCACAGCACCCGTGTTGGTGAGGGTAGCCTGAAGCATTCCAATCTGGGCGTCGTCCAGGTCGGAGTCACCCAAGAGTTCATCCATCAAGCGAACTGCCGTTGAGGGGAGTTCCTGTTGCGCCAGGGCAATGAGCACTGTTCGCTTGCCCTCGCGAAGGTCGTCACCGGCAGGTTTACCCGTGACGGCAGGATCGCCGAAGACGCCCAGGAGGTCGTCGCGAAGTTGGAATGCAACACCGAGGGGAAGACCAATAGCTCGCAGGGAATCCAGTTGCTGAGCAGATGCGCCACCGAGTGCAGCGCCAATCACGAGGGGAGCCTCAATCGAATACTTTGCAGACTTGTAGATCACGACTCGTTGGGCGCGGGTGAGAGCATCGAGTTTGTCAATGACTGGCCAGGCACGCTCTTCAACAATGTCGAGATACTGACCTGCAGTGACATCGATACGCATGCGGTCAAACTCGATGCGCGAAGCACGCACTGCGGGGCGGTTCGTATCTGCAGCAATTCCGTTGGAGAACAGCTCGTCACTAAATGCGAGAAGGAGGTCACCGAATAACAGGGCTGACGAGGTGCCAAAGTCTTCGCTGGTGCCCGCCCAACCAGATTCACGGTGCAGTTTCTCAAAGCGTCGATGTGCTGAGGGTGCTCCACGACGTGTGTCTGACTTGTCCATGATGTCGTCGTGGACAAGGGCTGCAGCGTGGAAAATCTCTAGAGCACTGGCAACATCAATGACATGGTCAGGAGTCGATTCGTGCTGCGTACCGTAACCAAGAAGTGCGCAACGGGCGCGGAAGCGCTTCCCGCCGCTGAGAAACTCCCGTGAAAACTGGATAAAGGGTTCCAAATCGGGTGAAACGTCACGCACAATAGATTCGCGGTCAGTGATGAACTGATCCAACCGAGTGTTTACTCGTTGAACCCATGTGTCTTGGTCACGCATGCGCCTAGCCTATCGAGGCCTGCACGGGTACACTAAGACTTCGAGCACTACACACCATCCAATTTTTTCAGGAGGAAGCACATGCCACTGTCCGAGCATGAACAGCGCCTACTTGATGAGATGGAACGTAATCTCTATGGCCGTGACGCAGATGTCACCTCTACAGCTTTTGTGGGCATGCCTCGTCCCAACTACCGCGCCATTGTCTTAGGTGTCATCCTTGCGCTCGCCGGATTAGGCGGATTGCTCGCCGGCGTGATGACCCACATGATTCTCATCGGCATTGCCGGCTTTGTTTTGATGTTTGTTGGTGTCCTTGTGGCCGCTAAGCCAGGAGCACCTGCTGCGCCTTCTGACAAGAAGCCACGTTCAACCGGTAGCTCTTTCATGCAACGCATGGAACAGCGTTGGGATGAGCGCGATGGTGGCCGTCTCTAGCTCGATCCACCTCCAGAAATAACCGCCTTTCGGGGCGGTTTTTTGTGCGCTCATAAAGAGCTCACTCAAGCCAACCTGATCCATTTTCCTCCACCTGCATAAACCCTGTAAATTAGGGGATATCTCGACACGCCAACCCAAAAATTTGGGTAATTTTTAACACTTGTGGTTGGAAGTGGAGTAAAGTGGAGAAATCACCAACAAGGCCGGTTGTGAAAGGGGGTGACGCAGATGTTCCTCGGGACTCATTCACCCAAGCTCGACGACAAAGGTCGCGTCATCCTGCCTGCGAAATTCCGTAACGAGCTAGCCGAAGGCATCGTGGTCACTCGCGGCCAGGAGAACTGCCTCTACGTTTTCAGCGCAGCAGAATTCAACGATCTTCACGAGAAAATCCGCCAGGCACCTGTGACCAGCAAGTCCGCACGTGACTTCCTGCGTGTGTTCCTCTCGGGAGCGAGCGCGGAAACGCCAGACAGCCAGAACCGCATCACTCTTCCTGTGAACCTGCGCCAGTATGCAGGCCTTGACCGCGACCTCACCGTGATTGGTGCGGGTAACCGCGTAGAGATTTGGGACACCGAGGCATGGAACTCCTACCTCGCTGCCAATGAAGAAGCCTTCTCCAACACCACGGAGGAGGTGATTCCTGGACTCTTCTAGTCCTTAGGTTCCGACTCCCAGCCTGTGCACCCTGACTCCACTTCCCCGGAAGCAGGTTGACCTGGATGGGGATCAGGATCTAGGGCCTTATCTTCCAGAATCGATATGGCACTCAACGACATTCACACCCCCGTACTTCTCGAGCGTTGTATTGAGCTTCTCGCTCCTGCGCTGGAAAAACCTGGAGCTGTGCTTGTTGACGCCACTCTGGGGATGGGTGGACACTCTGAGGCTTTCTTGACACGTTTTCCTGAGCTCACGCTTGTTGGCTTAGATCGCGACACGGATGCTCTGGCTATTGCGGGGGAGAGACTGGCGCCCTTCGGTGACCGAGTTCACCTCGTGCATACCGTATATGACGGCATTGCTGACGCACTCGATGGCTTGGGAATCGACTCCGTTGACGGAATCTTGTTCGACCTCGGTGTCTCATCACTCCAGCTTGACCGTGCTGAGCGGGGATTTGCCTACGCACAGGATGCCCCACTGGACATGCGCATGAACCAGACCGAGGGAATCACTGCGGCTGATGTCATCGCCACCTATAGCGAGCACGAGCTACGAAACATCTTCCACAAGTACGGGGATGAGAAACTTTCTGCTCGCTATGCCAAGGCAATCGTGACCAGCCGTGAACAGGAACCTATTACCCGCTCGGGACAGTTGGTACACATCCTGACAGTGGCCACTCCAGCAGCACTATCTCACTCGGGGCACCCAGCTAAGCGCGTCTTCCAGGCTTTGCGTATTGAGGTAAACCAGGAACTCTCTGTTCTAGAGAGCGCTATTCCAGCCGCCGTGGGCAAGTTAGCTCTTGGTGGTCGCATCGTTGTCATGTCCTACCAATCTCTCGAGGACCGCATCGTGAAGGGTTTCCTTCAGGCAGGGGCAACTTCTTCTGCTCCCGTCGGTCTTCCTGTCGAGCTTGAGCAGTTCAAGCCCGAACTCAAACTTCTCGTCCGTGGTGCAGAACAGGCCAGCGATGAAGAAAAGGCACGAAATCCCCGTGCTACTCCTGTTCGACTTCGGGCAGCTGAACGCATTAAGGAGGCTGCATGAGCACTCTGAACGCATCGCGTATCTCTCGACCCCAGGTTCGACCTCAAATGGGGGCTAAGCCAGCGGCTCGAAGTGCAGTGAGTTCAGCGCCACAGCGTGACGCGAAGACTCCTACCATCCAAGGCAACTTGGCATTAAAGGCACGCACCTCACTCAACAAGGCAACCTCATGGCGTCCCTCGATTCAAGTTGTCGCCACTCGAGCGCAGCGCAAAGCACGCCCCAAAGTCTTCTATGCAATCATCACCGTCGGTGTCATATTCGGAATCATCATCTCTAACTTGCTTCTTTCCGTCGCTGTTGCATCTGGCGCATATGAAATTGCCGCCATGCAGCAAACCAACAAAGAGCTTGGCCGCAGCTACCAGACCATGAACCAAGATCTGGATCGTTTGTCTTCGCCTCAAAACCTGGCCGCCAATGCTGAAGCACTCGGTATGGTCAACAACAGCACTCCCGTTTACCTGCGTTTGTCTGATGGAGCGGTCTTGGGAACCCCTGAACCAGCTTCGGCCACCTCCGGTCTCATCGCTGGTGCTGAAGGGGCCGTTCCAAACTCTCTCCTGAACGGGGTGACTCTCGTTACCCAGAAGGAATCTGAGGCTAAAGCTGCTGCGGCAAAGAAGGCAGCAGCTGAAGCAGCAAAGACCGCTCCTGTGACGGACAGCGCGCCTGCGGCAGCTGTCCCAGCTGGGCCGGTAGCTTTGACAAACGGCCTTCCTGGCGTCGCTACTCGCTAGCTTCGGGCTCGATCGCCGAGCATCTGACGTGTGTTAAGGAACAGTTGTGAGAACCAATCCGGTCAAATTCCGTGGAACTGTTGTTCTGGCATTTGTTGTGTTTTTGGTTAGCGTTTTTGTTATCCGTCTTGTCGATATTCAAGTCATCCAAGCAGCAGCGCTGACCCAACAATCGGTTGATAAGCGTTCTATCCCGACCACTGTCTATGCCAAGCGTGGACAGATAACGGACAAAAACGGCATCGTGTTGGCTGACAGTGTGATGCGGTACAACGTGACCGTCTCACCAAAGAACGCGAAAGATTTCCTGCGTCAGACAGACCGTTCTGAAGTGACGATCACCCCGCAGCAGGCTGCTATCGAGATTGGCAGCCTGACCGGCCAGAAACCCGAAGAAATTTTGAAAGTCATCGCTGATGCACTCGCAGAAAACCCGAAGTCTGACTTTGCTTACATCAAGAAGGCCGTCGATGTGGATACCTTCCGGGCACTGAATGCTCTGGAAATTCCGTGGCTCTTCTTCGAACAGGCCCCCGGCCGCACCTATCCCAATGGTGCAGTGGCAGGAAACTTGATCGGATTTGTGGGTGCTGATGGTTCAGCACAAGCAGGTTTGGAAACTGGCTGGGATAGCTGTGTAGCGGGTGTCAACGGCGAAGAAATGTATCAGCGGGGAGCTGATGGTGTTCGAATCCCTGGCAGCACTGTGACCAGCGTCGAAAGCAAAAACGGTGGCACGCTCAAGCTCACCATTGATTCCGATCTGCAATGGTTTGTCCAACAATCGCTGGCAAAACAAGTTGACAAGTACTCTGCCGAATGGGGAATTGCTGTCGTCCAAGAAGCAAAGACAGGAAAACTCCTTGCTGTAGCGGACTATCCCACCCTGGACCCCAATAACGTCGATGCAACAGCGGACCAAAACCGTGGTTCCCGCGCATTTATGAGCCCCTATGAGCCCGGTTCAACCATGAAGCCCCTCACCTCGGCAATGCTCATTGATACTGGCCTCGCAACTCCAGAAACACAGGTCTGGGACCCGTATTACATGAAATTCCCTAATGGGGCTGAGGTAACTGATGCTGTCATGCACGGCACACTGCCTCTGACGCTTACCGGCGTGATCGAGCAGTCCTCTAACGTGGGAATGTCCCAGTTGGGTGACTTGCTAGCACCAGATCAGCGTTATGACTACATGCTGAAGTTCGGACTCTCCTCCGTCTCTGCATCAGGCTATCCAGCTGAATCCGCCGGTATTTTGGCTTCCTCAGACCGTTGGGATAACCAGACTCACTACACCGTGACTTTTGGTCAGGGTGTGGCCACCACCGCCATCCAGATGTCTAGTGCTTACCAGGCGCTGGCAAACAATGGAAAGTTGATTCCGGCTACTTTGGTCGAAAGCTGCACCATGCCAGACGGCACCGTTGTCAAGCCTGACGTGCCAGAGACCACGCAGGTGATTAAGCCTGAGTCCGCACGAACCGTTATCGGCATGATGGAAAACTTTGTGACCCAGGGGTGGATCACCAAAGAAGTAACCGTGCCTGGTTACCGCGTCGCCATGAAAACGGGTACCGCACAGCAGCCTGATGGTGCCGGTGGCTATAAGGCGGAATATGTCGTTTCTAACATGGGCATGATTCCTGCGGATGATCCCCAGTACATCATCACGGTAGTCATCGCAGAACCTAAAGTGACCTTCACTTCGATGGTGTGCCCACCTGTGTTCAAGGCAATTGAGCAACAGGTCATTAAGCGTTACCGCATCAAGCCTTCACAGGGCGAAGCTCCTGTCTTCCCAATCCGTTTCTAAACTCAGGTCGGCCATAGACTTGAGCCAACGAAAGGTGGTGCTCGAGTGGGTGTTTTTGTTGGGTCGTTAAGACCTGAGCATCCTCAGCCTCGAGCATTGGCAGGACTCATCTCAGAACTGGGACTGTCGTCACCTGGCTCACTCGAGGGAGTCGAAGTTACAGGTATTACGCTCACGACCAAAGATGTTCGCCCCGGCGACATATTCGTGGGGATGCCTGGTGCAAAAGTGCATGGGGCAACCTTCGCCGATGCGGCTCAAGACGCAGGAGCTGTAGCACTGTTAACCGACACTGTTGGTGCAGAGATTGCCCGGGATTGCGGCATCCCTGTCGTCGTAGTTCCCCAGGTCAGAGAATCACTAGGGCAGATCTCTGCGTGGATTTATCGCACAGCCGACATCGACGCCACCGTGTTTGGTGTTACCGGTACGAACGGCAAAACTTCTGTGGTCTACATCCTCTCGGCTCTCTTGAGTCAGCTGGGGCTGACTAACGGACTGAGCTCCACCGCTGAAAGGCGCATTGGAAACATCTCCATGGTGAGTGGTTTGACCACTCCTGAATCGACCGAGATGCATGCATTGTTAGCGCGAATGCGCGAATCAGCTGTCAGAGCAGTATGCCTCGAGGTCTCTGCGCAAGCATTGTCCCGGCACCGTGTTGACGGTATTCACTTTGACGTGGTCGGTTTCACCAACTTGAGCCATGATCACTTCGATGACTACGAGAACTTTGAAGACTACTACTCAGCAAAAGCGGAGCTCTTCAGTGCCGATACTGCTCGACGAGGAGTTGTCACCGTCGACGATGAATGGGGTGTTCGTCTTGCCGAGGAAGCCCACATTCCGGTCGCGACATTGGCCACCCATCCCGGTTCTGCCGGCTGGGCCACGGCACAGTGGAAGATGACTGTCACGGGACAATCACAGCGGGAGACAACGTTTACTGTGGCAGGTCCCGATGGACGCATCATTGAGACGTCAGTTCCCCTGCTGGGTCGTTTTATGGCCGCCAACGCCGCCTTAGCGATCGTGATGTTGGTCGAGTCTGGTTTCGATCTGGAACATATTGCCCATGTGGTGAACACGGGTGGCGGAATCAACGTGGTTGTTCCTGGCCGAACAGAAATAGTTTCAGGAGATACCGGCCCCGTCTTCTATCTCGACTATGGACACACGCCTGACGCTTTCTCCAGTCTTCTGGCAGCGGTGAGAGAAGTCACCCCCGGCAAGGTTGTGTTCCTTTTCGGGGCAGACGGAGACCGGGACACCACTAAGCGCTACTCAATGGGGCTCATTGCAGCAACGGGCGCAGACGTAGTTGTCATAACCGATTACCACCCTCGCTCCGAAGATCCAGCAGCTATCCGTGCTGCACTGCGTGAAGGCGCGGATGCGGCTCCAGGAAATGCACGTGTGCTTGAAGTGCCTGACGTGCAGACAGCAATTGCGACAGCAATTGCCGAAGCTGGAGACGGGGACGCAATTATCTATGCCGGCCCTGGTCACGAAACCGAGCGTGAAGTTGCCACAGGAACTATCCCCTTCAACTTCCGTCAAGAAATCACAGATGCTTTGCGCGAGGCAGGCTATTCACCTCGAGGAGAGTTCACATCATGATCGCAATGACGCTGGCAGATATTGCCACCACGATGAACGGAACATTGGTCCTGACTGGGTCTTCATCAACCGCAGAAACAGTCATTTCTGGACTGACCGACACAGACTCTCGCCTGATTGCTCCAGGTGACATTTTCGTGGCAAAGCCTGGTGAATTCACCGACGGTCATCTCTTTATCCCTGCGGCGGTCGAGAACGGTGCTGCGGTTGTTATTGTTGACCACGAAGTGGAAACAACCGTTCCCCAGATTGTGGTTCCCGACACTGTCGTGGCTATGGGGGCCCTTGCCACAGAAGTTGTCGCACGCGTGCGTGCACGCGGAAACCTCACAGTTGTGGGCATTACAGGGTCGAACGGAAAGACCACAACCAAGAACTTGGTTGCGTCGATGTGTGAACGGGTTGGACCCACCGTCTACCCTCGTGACTCCTTCAACAACGAGGTGGGTGCCCCCATCACGATGTTGAAAATAACCGAGGACACTCGCTACCTCGTTCTGGAATTAGGAGCCAGTGGCAAGGGTCACATCAAACGATTGACCGACATGGTTCGTCCAGATATCTCTGTGGTGCTGATGATCGGCATGGCCCACGCAGGAGAATTCGGTGGCGTCGAAGTAACTGTCGAATCAAAACGTGAACTTGTCGAAGCACTTGGCTCGGACGGCGTAACAATTCTGAACCTGGACGATCCTCGAGTGATGTCGATGGAATCTGCAGCTCCCGGTAAAGTCATCACCTTTGGCCATGCAGCCGGTGCAGATATTCGCGTGAGCGACGTCACCTCCAGTATTCGTGGCACTGAGTTTGATCTGCACACCCCAATCGGTGATGCTCACGTGAGCTTCAAAGTGCTGGGGGAGCATCACGCGATGAACGCAGCTGCAGCTACCGCTGTCGCTGTATCACTGGGCTTTGATCTTGACCTGATCGTTTCCTCCCTTGAATCTGTCACCCGAGCAGAGCACTGGCGTATGGAACTCATGGGTGGCAATGGTGTCACCATCATTAACGATGCCTACAACGCCAGTCCTGATTCCATGGCAGCCGCGCTGAAGACACTGAGGCAGGTTGCAGGTCCAGAAAACCGGACCATAGCTGTGCTCGGTGAAATGGCAGAACTGGGTGAATATGCCGGGGAAGAACAAGACACCCTCGCCCTCCTCATCGTTCGTCTCGGCATAGACCAACTCGTAGTCGTGGGTGATGGTGCACGTCGCCTCCACATTTCAGCAATCAACGAGGGTTCCTGGGACGGTGAGTCTAAGTTCTTCTCAACCCCCGATGAGGCTTACGATTACCTATCGAGCCTGCTTACTGCAGGGGACATCGTTCTGGTGAAATCGTCGAACTCGGCGAAGCTCCGGTTCCTCGGTGATCGACTAGGAGAGGCATACGCGTGAGTACCCTACTTCTCGCTGGAGCACTCTCGCTTCTGTTCACCTTGTTGATGACTCCGGTCTTCATCCGCATCTTCCGCCGTATTGGCTGGGGTCAATTCATTAGTGATGGTGGACCAGACGCTCACCACGCCAAGAAGGGCACCCCCACGATGGGTGGCATCGTGGTCGTGGTGGGAGTATTGATCTCCTATTTCCTTGCATCGTGGCTGACAGGTTCCGCTATTGGCCTTCCCCCTCTTCTGGTACTTTTCCTCATGACCGGACTTGGCTTAGTTGGATTTATTGATGACTTCATCAAGACCCACAAACAGCGCTCGCTGGGACTGACAGGCTGGCCCAAGATCTTTGGCCAAGTCATCGTTGCGGTCATTTTCGGATTACTTGCTATCAACTTCCCCAATGAAAACGGCATTACGCCTGCATCGATGAACATCTCCTTCATCCGCAACACCCACATCAGCTTTGCTGAACTGGGTGGCTGGTTGGCCGTCGTTGCCTTTCTGATTTGGATTATCCTCATCGTGACCAGCACCTCGAACGCGGTGAACCTCACCGATGGTCTCGATGGCCTGGCCACCGGTGCTTCCATCTTCACCATTGGTTCTTTTGTCATTATCAACTTCTGGCAACAGAACCAGTCCTGCTTCAGTGGTCGTCTCGACCCTCAGGTTGCCTACAAGTGTTATGAGGTGCGTGATCCACTGGATCTGGCCATTGTTGCTGCCGCCATTGTCGGTGGTCTCATTGGGTTCCTGTGGTGGAACACATCGCCTGCACAAATTTTCCTGGGAGACACTGGGTCGATGGCTCTCGGTGGTGCACTTGCAGCTCTGGCAATTCTCAGCCAGACCGAACTTCTCCTGGTCATCCTTGCCGGTTTGTTCGTTATTGACACCGGTTCAGTTATTGTCCAGCGTGGTTATTTCAAGCTGACAAAAGGTAAGCGCATCTTCCTGATGTCACCGATTCACCACCACTTCGAACTCAAGGGATGGCCAGAAGTGACTGTCGTGGTTCGTTTCTGGATTATCTCTGCCCTATTCGTAATTACCGGCGTGGGTATGTTCTACCTCGAGTGGCTCACCCGCTAACAGGGTTCCCTGATGTCCTCTCCTCGAGATCTTTCTGCCCTGACCAGTTGGCATGCTGACTGGTCTGGTTTGCGTGTGGGAGTTTTAGGTTTAGGCGTGACCGGATTCTCGGTCGCAGACACCTTGGCAGAGCTCGGCGCCCAGGTTATGGTCGTGGCTGCCGGAGCAGAAGAACTTCGTGTCACTATGGTCGATGTCATTGGTGCAACCTATGTCCAGGAACGCTCTGGAGAAGAAATACCTCACGAACTCATTGAGTTTGCACCTGAACTCATTGTTGTTTCTCCTGGCTATCACCCTGATCACAAGATCCTCCTCTGGGCTGTTGCGAACAACATTCCTATCTGGGGAGACATCGAACTGGCTTGGCGTGTTCGTGACAAGGTCAAACCCGCTGAATGGCTGATGGTCACCGGTACGAACGGAAAAACCACAACCGTTCAGCTCACTGCAGCAATGCTTGCCAGTGCTGGCTATCGGGTTGCTCCCTGTGGCAACATCGGAGTTCCTGTTCTGGATGCTGTTCGTGACCCGCAGGGTTTCGATGTATTCGTGGTTGAACTTTCCAGCTATCAACTTCACTGGATGACGGGAGTTCACCCCTATTCCTCAGCTGTGCTCAACATCGCGGATGACCACCTCGATTGGCATGGTTCATTCGAAGCATATGCCGCTGCCAAGGCAAAGATTTACGAAAACACACAGGTCGCTTGCGTCTATAACAAGGCAGATAAAGCCACTGAACGCATGGTGGAGCAAGCAGATGTCATGGAGGGTGCCCGGGCTATTGGTTTTGACCTCGGGGCTCCCGGCAAGAGTGATCTTGGTGTGGTTGATGGGATTTTGTGCGATCGTGCCTTCCTGGATGATCGTCACTCCACTGCATTAGAAATCACCACGATTCGCGACCTTGAAGAGCGCGGACTTGCAGCTCCCCATATTGTGGCCAATATTTTGGCCGCTAGTGCATTAGCAAGATCCTTCGGCGCCCCCACTGAGGCGATATATGAGGCGTTGACGACGTTCAGTCTTGATTCTCACCGTAATGAAGTTGTGGCACACGTCGGCAATGTCACGTGGATTGATGATTCGAAAGCAACCAATCCGCATGCCGCAGATGCGTCCCTCGCCGCCAATCAATCCATTGTCTGGATCGTTGGTGGATTACTCAAGGGCGTGAACATTGATGAATTGGTTTCTCGCCATGCACATCGCCTTCGCGGAGCAGTGATTATTGGCAAAGACCGTGAACCTGTTCGTGCAGCATTCCAGCGACACGCGCCTGGGGTCACCGCGCACGAGGTTGAGGCGGATGACACTAGTGATGTCATGGTTCACGCCGTGAACTTGGCCGCAGATTTAGCACACAGCGGTGACGTGGTGTTATTGGCTCCAGCTGCAGCTTCGATGGATCAATTCACCGACTATGCCGAGCGAGGACGCCTCTTCGCACAGGCAGTTCGAGAAAAAGTTGGAGGTGAGGCGGATGGCGACTCCGCCTCGCACTAGCCAGCCCCGCAGACCAGCTGCTTCCCCTCGCGCTTCAGCGCAACACCCAACCTCTCGTCAAGCCCCCAAACCCCCCACGTCGGGGACCCGTACTGGTGGGTTGGCGACCCGTTTCAAGCTAGAAAAAGCTTTTCGAGCTGAATCACCCAACTTCTATCTCCTGGCAGGTGTGACCCTCTTCACCGTCATTCTCGGTCTGATCATGGTGCTTTCGGCATCAGCGGTGGACTCCTTCTTGCAAAGTGGTGGCTTCTTTGTGGGCTTCTTCACTCAAGCTGGCGCTGCCATCATTGCTTTGCCCCTGATGCTGGGCATTAGCCGATTACCGTTGGTGTTTTATCGAAAGTGGGCAAACATCGCCTTATGGGCGACGATTGGCCTACAACTCTTGGTCTTTACTCCGTTGGGTGTGGAATCTGGTGGTAACCGCAACTGGCTTGATATCGGTGTTCAGTTCCAGCCTTCGGAGATGATTAAGCTCACCATCGCGGTGTGGCTGGGTGTGAACTTACCTCTGATTATCAACCGTGTTGGCCCCTATAGCCTTCGTATTTTCACAGCACTCATTCCTGTGTATGCCGCATTAGGTGTTGTGTTGCTGGGTCAAGATCTTGGTACTGCAATGATCATTTTCGGAATCATTCTTGGTTGCCTAGCCTTCTCGGGTGTAGCCGCTCGAATGATTTTTCTCCCCATGGTTGCTGGTGGGGTCGTTGTCGCTTTCATGGCAATCTTGAGCCCTAACCGTATGGCTCGCATTATGTCGTTCCTTAACGAGAACTGCACCGACTACACCAACGCATGTTGGCAGCCTCTGCATGGAAAGTGGGCACTGGCTAACGGCGGAATTTTCGGAGTGGGTCTAGGCCAGTCCAAAGCAAAATGGTCATGGTTGCCTGCGGCAGACAACGACTACATTTTTGCCATCATCGGTGAAGAGCTGGGCATGATCGGCTGCATGGTTGTGATTGCCCTGTTCGTGACCCTGGCTGTGGCATTCGTGCGCATTATTCGTATGGCTCATGACCCAATGGTTCGTATCGTCACTGGTGGCATCATGATTTGGATCGTCGGTCAGGCATTCGTGAACATCGGTGTTGTAGTGGGTGTCCTTCCTGTTCTTGGTGTTCCACTCCCACTATTGAGTTCCGGCGGTTCGGCACTGATCATGAGTTTGCTCGCTATCGGTGTGGTCCTGTCCTTCACCAAAGAGGAGAAACCAGTTAAGCGCCATCCAGCTCGTCCCCGTGCCAGAGTGCAGAACAGGAAGCCAGCACCAGCTCAAGGGCGCCAACGATGACAAGTTATCTGCTTGCTGGTGGTGGAACTGCAGGCCATGTCAATCCCATGCT
>JBEBAV010000011.1:0-12713 GCA_041158725.1 Actinomycetota bacterium | reverse complement strand
TCCCTCACGCGGCGTTGCTGCATCAGGCTTGCGCCCATTGTGCAATATTCCCCACTGCTGCCTCCCGTAGGAGTCTGGGCCGTGTCTCAGTCCCAGTGTGGCCGGTCACCCTCTCAGGCCGGCTACCCGTCGTCGCCTTGGTGAGCCGTTACCTCACCAACAAGCTGATAGGCCGCGAGTCCATCCTTGACCGAAATTCTTTCCACCCCCTGGCGATGCCGCCGAGGGTCGTATCCGGTATTAGCTACCATTTCTAGCAGTTATCCCAGAGTCAAGGGCAGGTTACTCACGTGTTACTCACCCGTTCGCCACTAATCCGCCGGAGCAAGCTCCGGGTTCATCGTTCGACTTGCATGTGTTAAGCACGCCGCCAGCGTTCGTCCTGAGCCAGGATCAAACTCTCCGTAAAAGATTGATAGCCACCGGCTAAAAGCTGGTGGCAAATCTATTTATGTGACATTCCCCGGAATAAGGGCGAATGTCACGAGTTTGAAACTGACAAAACAGAACAGTCATTGCTGACATGTTTTGTTGTCTAATTTTTTTCCAAAGGAATCCGTACATCAACAAAAAGTTGATGCCGGGTTTTGGCATTTGACATTGTGCACGCTGTTGAGTTCTCAAGGATCGGGCGCTCCTACTCCAATTCCTTTCGGAACCGGTTTAGGGCAACTGTCCTAACTTACCATCAAAAGCGATCTTGTCAAACTCATCACCGGAATGTCAAAAACATTCTGGCTGCCGTTCGCAACATCGCGATACATGATGGATTTTCATCCAGGTCGTTACCAAGTGTGCGCCGAAGCGTTTTCTCGAAGTAACTGAGATGGTCCCGCTTGAGGTCTGACGCTCTGAGGCAATCAGCACCTTTGGGGTGACAAGTGACTACATTACGGGTTTATTACGAAGCCGGCAAATCACTACCGCATCCCGGGCGTGTCGCGTCTAGTTGAACGTGGTGAAAGCCCGAAATATAGGGATTTACTCTACGAAGATCCCGGCCAGGGTCTTCTTTCCACGACGCAATACAGCCATACCTGTGGAAAGAACGTAACCAGTAAGAACTTCGTCTTCAGCAGTGATCTTCTCGTTATTGAGATAGACACCACCTTCAGCAATAGAGCGACGAGCAGCGCCCAGGCTTGCAGATAAGCCGGTATCTACGAGAAGTTGAGACACAGGAGTACCTGCAGGCGAAGTGGTGTGTGGAAGCTCACGAAGGGCAGATTCCAATGTCGCAGCATCAAGCTCTGCCAAGTCCCCTTGGCCAAACAATGCCGCTGCCGCGGCAATAGCTGCCTGCGTAGCCTCCTCGCCATGCACCAGATTCGTGACCTCGAGAGCAAGGCGACGTTGTGCTGCGCGCTTGAATGGCTCGTCAGCTACCTGCTGGGCCAATTCCTCAATCTCCGCACGAGTCAGGAAGGTAAAGACCTTGATGCGATCAATCACATCCGCGTCATCGGTGTTGAGCCAGAACTGGTAGAAGGCATAGGGGCTGGTCATTGAGGCATCGAGCCAGACCGCATTACCCTCGCTCTTGCCAAACTTGGTGCCGTCGCTGTTCGTAATCAGAGGTGTACCAATGGCGTGAACGCTCTTTCCTTCAGCGCGGTGAATCAAGTCGGTTCCGCTGGTGAGGTTCCCCCACTGGTCACTACCGCCGGTCTGCAATACGCAGTCGTAGTTGCGGTAGAGCTCCAAGAAGTCCATGCCCTGAAGAATCTGGTAACTGAACTCGGTGTAGCTAATGCCTGCTTCTGAGTTCAAACGTGCTGAAACAGCATCTTTTTTGAGCATGGTGCCCACGCGGTAGTACTTACCAATATCGCGCAGAAAATCAATAGCGGACATGGGAGCGGTCCAGTCCAGGTTGTTCACCATGCGGGCTGCGTTATCGCCCTCGAAGCTCAAAAACTTAGAAATCTGCGAACTGAGGTAACCAACCCACTCGTTAACGGTCTCTTTTGTGTTGAGCGTGCGCTCTGCAGTGGGGCGAGGATCGCCCACTAGTCCCGTAGACCCCCCCACAAGCCCGAGGGGCTTGTGGCCAGCGAGTTGAATACGGCGCAACAACAGCAACTGCACAAGGTTGCCGAGGTGAAGTGAAGGTGCTGTGGGGTCAAAGCCGCAGTAGTAGGTAATTGGTGGGCCTTGGAAAAGCTTCTTGAGCTCTTCAGCGTCAGTAGAGACGTGAATCAGCCCGCGCCAGAGGAGCTCGTCCCACAGAGTGTCGAAGCTTGAATCGTTTGCTTGAGTTTCGAGTGACAATTACAGCCCTAACGCCTTGGAGAGATCTTTCACACGCTCAGTCAATGAGGCCAGTTGCACTTCAACCTGCGCAGGTGCTGTTCCTCCAGCACCATTACGTGAATTCACTGAACCTTCAATAGTGAGCACCGAACGAACCTCGGGAGTGAGGTGTTCACTCACGCTGAGGTAATCGGAATCACTGGGTTCGTGCAATTCAAGCCCACGAGTTTCACAGAACTGAACCAGCTCGCCAGAAATCTCGTGTGCATCGCGGAAGGCAACACCCTGCTTGACCAGCCACTCAGCAACATCGGTAGCCAGAGAGAAGCCCTGCGGGGCAAGCTCAGCCATGCGAGCGGTGTTGAAGGTGAGTGTGGCAACCATTCCCGTGAATGCAGGCAAGAGAACTTCGAGGGTTTCGACAGAGTCAAAGACAGGTTCTTTGTCTTCCTGCAGGTCACGGTTATAGGCCAAAGGTAAACCCTTCAGCGTGGCCAGCAAACCGGTGAGGTTTCCAATCAGGCGACCAGATTTGCCACGAGCAAGCTCAGCAATGTCGGGGTTCTTCTTTTGGGGCATGATCGAGGAACCCGTGGAGTAACCGTCGTGCAGTTTGACGAAGTCGAACTCACGGGTATTCCAGATAATGATCTCTTCAGACATACGTGAGAGGTTGATACCAATCAGCGACGTGATGAAAGCGAACTCGGCAACAACGTCACGACTAGCGGTGGCATCAATTGAGTTCTCTGTGGGACCAGAGAGACGCAACTCAGAGGCAACCAGCTGAGGGTCAAGACCTAACGAACCCCCGGCAAGAGCACCGGAACCGTAGGGCGACTTCGACGCACGTGCACTCCAGTCAGCCAAACGTTCGAGGTCGCGAACTAGCGGCCATGCGTGTGCAAGGAGATGGTGAGCAAGTAATACAGGCTGTGCGTGCTGTAGGTGAGTACGGCCAGGCATAATCGCAGCGGGGTGCGCAGCAGCCTGACCAGCTATCGCGTCAATAAGCTGAACGACCTCGTGTGCGATGATACGTCCGTGATCGAGTAAATACATACGAACCAAAGTTGCAATCTGGTCATTGCGGCTGCGGCCAGCACGGAGCTTGCCACCGACCTCAACACCAGCGATATCAATGAGTCCACGCTCGAGCGCAGAGTGAACGTCTTCGTCGCTTTCCAGAGCAAAAAACTCCCCCGAAGCAACTGCAGAACGCAGTTTCTCGAGTGAATCAGTCATGACCTGAAGTTCGTCGGCAGTGAGGTAACCCGCAGCGTGAAGCGCCTTGGCGTGTGCCTGAGAACCGGTGATGTCGTAATCAGCTAGAGCCCAGTCAAAGTGCGTGGACTTGCTCAGTTTTTGCAGTTCAGGCGATGGTCCAGAGGCAAAGCGACCACCCCAGAGCGCACCGGCTTCTCCAGCACGGTTTGCAGAGTTGTTCGAGGAGGTCATGTTTCAATCCTAGGGTTGGCGGAGATTACTTGTGGCGAAGCAGCCAGGTCAGAAGTGCCTTCTGGGCGTGGAGGCGGTTTTCCGCCTCATCCCAGATCACACTCTGTGTGCCATCAATGACGTCAGCAGAGACTTCATAGCCACGGTAGGCAGGCAGGCAGTGCAGGAAGATGGCTGCGGCATCTGCCTGGGCCATCAGTGCATTATCTACTTGGTAAGCACCGAAATCTTTGACGCGCTGAGCCTTCTGGTCTTCTTGCCCCATAGACACCCAGGTATCGGTCACGACAACATCTGCACCGGCCACGGCCAATACCGCATCTTCTGTCACGGCGACGGAGCCACCCGTTTCGACAGCAATCTCATCAGCATCACGAACGATTGCTGGATCAGGCTGGTATCCCCCGGGCGCCGCAATACGAACGTGCATTCCTGCGGTTGCGCAGGCAAGTAAATAGGAGTGAGCCATGTTGCTACTGCCATCACCGACAAAGGCAACGGTAAGTCCCGCAAGCTCGCCCTTGTGTTCGCGAATGGTCAGCAGGTCAGCCAGAAGCTGACAGGGGTGGAATTCATCACTCAAAGCATTGACCACAGGAACGGTAGTTCCGGCAGCCATTTCTTCTAGACCTGCCTGCGAGAACGTGCGCCAGACGATGGCGCTGACCATGCGCTCGAGCACACGAGCAGTGTCAGAAACGGACTCTTTAGCCCCGAGCTGGCTTGAACCCGAATCCATGATGAGTGGAACACCACCCAAATCAGCGATTCCCACGGCAAAGGAGACACGTGTGCGAGTGGAGGTCTTGTCGAATATGACGGCAACCGTTTGAGGCCCAGCCAACGGCTTCTCACTGTAGGGCTGAGCCTTCAAGGCAACAGCTAGATCGAGAATCTCTGTCTGTTCTGCCTGGGTGATGTCGTCGTCACGAAGGAAATGCTTAGTCATCAGGCCACTACTTCCGTTCCAGAACCTGTCTGGGTAAAGATTTCGAGCAAAATTGAGTGAGGGTTACGGCCATCAATGATGGCTGCCTTAGGCACTCCCCCATCAACGGCTTCCAAACAGGCAGCCATCTTGGGGATCATTCCCGATTCGAGTGAGGGAAGCAGTGCACGAAGCTCTTCTGCCGTGATCTCTGAAACCAGCGAATCCATGTTGGGCCAGTCGCTATAGAGACCAGCAACATCAGTGAGGATGACCAGCTTGGCTGCGCCGAGTGCAACTGCCAAAGAAGCTGCAGCTGCATCTGCATTCACGTTCAACGACTGCCCAGGAGTGTCCTTATCGGGAGCGATAGACGACACCACAGGAATACGTCCAGCATCGATGAGGGCATGAACAGCCTCGGGGTCAACGGAAACAACGTCGCCCACAAGACCGAGGTCAACAAGTTCCCCATCGATTTCAACACCACGACGCTCACCGACGAACAAACCAGCATCCTCGCCTGATATCGAAGCAGCAAGTGGGCCGTGTTCGTTCATGTGGCCCACCAGGTCACGAGAGACCTGACCAGTGAGCACCATGCGCACGACTTCCATCGCCTCGGGGCTCGTGACGCGGTATCCCCCACGGAATTCGCTTTCGATGCCCAGACGCTCCAGCATCTTGGTGATCTGTGGCCCGCCACCGTGCACGACAACTGGCTTGATACCTACTGTGCGCAAGTAGACCATGTCTTCAGCAAATGCTCGAGTGAGTTCCTCACTGACCATGGCGTTGCCGCCGAACTTGACCACAATGATCTGGTCGTTGAACTTCTTGAGCCAGGTCAGTGACTCAATCAGCGTGGCAGCCTTAATTGTTGCTGCCGCGTCTTCTTCACGCATTTGTGTCATGGCAGGTCCTAGCTTGCGTACGCGCTGTTTTCGTGCACGTAATCGTGGGTCAAATCATTGGTCCAGACAGTTGCCTCGGCAGGTCCAGAGTGCAGTTCAATCCGGATATCGACCTCACGAGGGGTGAGGTCAACCAGCTCACGTGGCTGGTCAGGCTCCCCCGCTGTGCAGACGGCAACGCCGTTGAAGCTGACATCAATGTTGTAAGGATCAAACTCGGCAGACGTGGTTCCCACTGCCGCAAGCACACGCCCCCAGTTGGGGTCATTGCCAAAGATGGCAGCCTTGAACAGGTTCGACCGGCTCACCGCACGCGCCACATCAACCGCATCTTCTTCCGATGCGGCACCAGAAACCGTGATGTGAATATTGTGACTAGCGCCTTCCGCATCCTTCTGCAGTTGGATGGCGAGGTCACGACACAGCTGAGTCAATCGAGCAGTGAATTCAGTGAGTTCTGGCTCAACACCTGAGGCCCCGGAAGCCATCAGGGTCACTTGGTCGTTTGTCGACATGCAACCGTCAGAATCCAGGCGGTCAAATGTCACACGAGTAGAGGCACGAAGCGCACTATCGAGCTGTTCACTCGAGAGCACAGCATCCGTTGTGATGACGACCAACATGGTGGCCAAACCAGGAGCCAACATGCCGGCACCCTTCGCCATTCCACCAATGGTGTAGCCAGCGCCGGTAACGACAGACATTTTGGGAACCGAGTCAGTGGTCATGATGGCGTGAGCTGCATCAATACCAGCTTGCTCAGTAGTGCCATTGTCTGAAAGAACCTCAAGACCTGCATCCCAGACACCCGTTTTGAGCTTGTCCAGGTCAAGCTGCTCCCCGATCAACCCAGTGGAGCACACCAGAACATCACCCGCAGAGACTTCGAGACGCTCTGCAACAGCTTCAGCTGTGGCATGAGTGGTCTGAAATCCACGAGCACCGGTGTAGCAGTTAGCTCCACCCGAGTTCAGCACGATTGCTTCCACCACAGGATCAGTCATTACCTGCTGGCTCCACAGAATCGGGTTTGCCTTGCAACGGTTGGACGTAAAAACAGCAGCAGCAGACTTCAACGGGCCAAGGTTTCGCACCATGGCGAAATCCTTCTTGCCCGTGGACTTCAGTCCACACACAACACCTGCGGCACTAAAGCCAGCTGCAGCGGTCACACTCACGGCGCAACTCCATTCGTAGTCAAACCGGTGGTTTCTGGAATTCCCAAGGCAATGTTGGCGGACTGTATCGCCGCACCAGCAGTGCCCTTGGTCAAGTTATCAAGCGCACTGATGACAACAACACGTCCCGCGTTCTCATCCAGTGCCAAACCAATCAGGCAGGTGTTGGCCCCCGCAGTGTCTGCTGTGCGAGGGAACTGGCCCAGCGGTAGCACTTGCACGAAAGGCTCATTGGCATAGGCAGCAGTCCATGCGGTATGCAGCTTCTCCAGCGTCACACCTGGCTTCACGCGTGCGGTGGTAGTGGCAAGGATGCCGCGTGCCATGGGCACGAGCACAGGAGTCATGGAGACAGAAACCTCGGCAGCACCTGCTTTACGCAGATTCTGAGCTATTTCAGGGGTGTGACGGTGAATACCGCCTACGGCATAAGCCGAGGCGGATCCCATGATTTCGCTGGCAAGCAGGTCAACTTTGAGACTTTTACCGGCTCCTGAAGGACCCACCGAAAGCACAGAAACGATATCGACCGCATCAATCAATTCAGCTTTCACACCCGGTGCAATTGCAAGCGAGATAGCTGAAGCATTGCATCCCGGCGCAGCAATGCGCTTGGTTCCCACCAGGTATTCACGCTGAGAACCGGAAGAAAGCGGCAGCTCAGGAATGCCATAGGTCCAGGCGGAGTTGAACTCTCCGCCATAGAACTGCGCCCAGTCTTCTTCGTCTTCGAGTCGGTGATCAGCACCGCAGTCAATGACAAGAGTGTTTTCGCTGAGCTGGGCAGCAAGAGCACCGGAAGAGCCATGGGGCAACGCAAGAAAAACCACGTCGTGACCAGCAAGAATCTCTGCAGTGGTGTCCTGCAGAACAAGGTCGCCAAAACTACGCAAATGAGGCTGAACATCCACCAAACGCTGACCTGCATTGGAATGTGCCGTTACTGTGCGCACCTCAAACTCGGGGTGGCCTGCGAGCAGGCGCAAGACCTCGCCACCGGCGTATCCGCTGGCTCCAGCAATGGCAACCGAGTATGTCATTAGATAACTCTATCTAAAACCTTCAACCAGTTATTGAACTTTGGGAGCATAACCTCACCGTGTCAATGATTATGAGTTCAATTGATCTGCAATAACAGGAGTCCCGCCATTCCATGCCCAATTCAGAGCAGATTGAAGTTCGTCAAGATTCAATGCAGATAATCGGCCTAGATAGAGGCACCACTTACCCGTTTTATGGGGACCAATTCCCTCAATCTTGCTCTCAAACCCCGGATAAAACACACCATAAACAGACATAGCTGCTTTTCTGGGCGAAAAGGCAATAACGGGCATATCTCCCTCATGACCAGAGGCATACCGGTAATGGAATGAACCAAAACCAATGATGCTTGGCCCCCACATGACCGGTTCAACTCCAGATGCTTTTTTCATCATGGATAGAAGTAACCGTGCATCATCACGCCTACTAGCTGGTTCAACGGTGGCAAGAAATTCATCAACAGAAGCATCTGTAGGAAAAGTCTTGTTATCTGCCACGGTTTTTACTCGCGAATAGTCGCGCCAAAACGTGATGCGGCGAGCGCAACACCTGCCTCTTTCGAAGCTGTAGCTTCAGCAGCGGTCAGGGTGCGATCGTTGGCACGGAATCGTAGGGCGAAGGTCAACGAACGCTGTCCTTCTCGAATTCCGGTTCCCTGATAGACATCCACCAGTGTGGCTGTTTCAAGCAGTTCTCCTGCTCCTTCAACCACCGCTGCTAGTACTTGTGCCGCAGGAATGTTGTCCGCAACAACGAGTGAGAGGTCTTGAGTTGCCGCAGGCATCGTCTTGACGTCCACTGCCGTGTGTGGAACACCGGCAGCTGAACTGACTGCATCGAGGTTGAGCTCGAAGACAGCAACTCTACGTGGCAGGTGTGCGGCTTCAGCTACGGAAGGCAGTAGTTCACCGGCATAACCGATAATGGCATTGCCCAGGAGAAGTTCTGCTGTGCGGCCAGGGTGGAAAGCTTTGTGGCTTCCTTGACGCACCGTAATCTCCACTCCAGCACCGAGTGCGATCTGCTGCACAGCGGCAAGCGCGTCCTGCCAGTCATAGGCAACTGCCTTCTGGCCCACCTGCTTAGAGACGGCATCCCCCACAAATAAACCAGAGATATAGCGGGGCTGAGGAGGAATACCGGCATAAAGCTTGGCTTCAACATCAGGCGCGGGACGAACTCCGCCAGCAACAATGTCCTGACCATAGGTCTTGCCGGCTTCAGGCAGGAACACCAGTCCGGTCTCGAAGAGTGCGAGATCGTTAAGCCCTCTTGAGCGGTTGCGTGCTGCGATGCCAATCAAACCTGGAAGCAGCGAGGTGCGCATCCAGCCTTGGGTTGCATCGAGTGCATTGGCCAAGCGGACCTGTGGCACGGTGGCTTCGGTTGCGGAACCGAACAAGTTGTTGGTCTCTTCATCGAAGAAGGGGTAGCTCAACACCTCGGTGTGACCGGTAGCCGCCAGTGTGTTGGATACACGGCGACGGACCTCCTGAGCAACGGTGTAACCGCGTCCGGGAGGTGCCACAGGTAACTCGGCCGGAATGAGGTGATACCCAACAATGCGAGCCACTTCTTCGGCCAAGGTCCACTTGTCGGTCAGGTCTGGGCGCCAGGTGGGTGGCGTCACGGTGAAACCAGTACCTGTTGCGACAACAACACAGCCAATTTCAGTCAGCGATGACTGAATCTGTCCATCGGTGTATTCCAAACCAATAAGGTTCGACACAAAACCCGCAGGTAATTCAATCGACTCAGGTGCTGCAAAGTGGTTGAAGTAGGAACCTTCATCCACGATTTCGCCACCGGCAAGTTCAACAAGCAGCTGTGCCACGCGACCTGCAGCAACAGCGGCAACTTCGGGGTCAACACCTCGTTCGAAGCGCTTGGAAGCTTCGGAGTGAAGCTTGTGGCGACGTGCTGAGCGTGCAATCGAGACAGGGTCAAAGTTTGCTGCTTCGATCAGCACATTGGTGGTGCCATCAGTGATTTCGGTGTCTGCTCCACCCATCACACCGGCAAGACCAATAGCGGTGCCACCTGAGGTGATGAGCAGGTCTTCCACATCCAACGTGCGCTCGGTCTCGTCCAAGGTGACGAGCTTCTCACCCGCAGTGGCGCGGCGAACCACAATGTCACCGGAGAGCCTGTCTAAGTCATAGGCGTGATTGGGCTGGCCCAACTCGATCATGACGTAGTTCGAGATGTCGACAGGTAGCGAAATGGAACGAATACCGGCAAGCTTCAGACGAGAAACCATCCACGACGGGGTGGGAGCGGTCGCATCAATGCCTCGCACAATGCGGGTGGCGAAGACGTTGCTTCCCACGCGACCACGAATAGGTGCCTTGTCGTCAACAGATACAGGGAATTCTTTACCGAAACTCTTTACCACGGTGACACCGTGAGCTGAAATGACCTCGGTTGCAGGGTCGCGGAATGCCGCACCGGTTGAGTGTGCATATTCGCGGGCAACACCGCGGATAGAGAACGCATAGCCACGGTCCGGGGTGACGTTGATCTCGACTGCAGACTCAGACAGACCCAGCAGCTCAAGCGCGTCGGTGCCGACCTCGGGATCAAGTCCCATCTCTGCCAAGCGAATGATGCCATCGTGTCCTTCACCCAGGCCCAGCTCCTTGGCCGACGCCATCATGCCGTCAGAAACGTGGCCATAGGTCTTTCGTGCAGCAATGGGGAAAGGGCCAGGAAGAACAGCACCTGGAAGGGTGACAACTACCTTGTCACCGACAAAGAAGTTCCCTGCACCACAGACAATGCCGTGGATCGCGTCGCCACCATCAGCAGCGACCTGGCCATCTGGTGCCACACGAACCTGGCACCAACGAATGGTCTTACCATTGTTCTGCTCTTCTGGAGTGAATTCGAGAACTTCACCGACGACGATGGGGCCAGAAATGTCTCCGCCGTGAATGTCTTCTTCTTCGAAACCCACCTTGACCAGGTCTGCTTGAACCTGTTCTGGGGTGATGTTGTCAGCGAGGTCGACGTATTCGCCGAGCCAACTCAGTGGGACGCGCATCAGACCACCATTCCAAACTGCTGGCTGAAGCGAACATCGCCTTCGACCATGTCGTGCATGTCGCTGACGTCATTGCGGAACATGAGCGTGCGCTCTACTCCCACACCGAAAGCGAAACCAGAGTAAATTTCAGGATCAATTCCTGCAGAACGCAGGACATTGGGGTTCACCATGCCGCAGCCACCCCACTCAATCCAGCGAGCTCCACCAGCGAAGGTGGGGTGCCAGACATCGAGCTCTGCAGAAGGCTCTGTGAAGGGGAAATAGTTGGGGCGAAGACGAATCTTTGCTCCTTCGCCGAACATGATGCGTGCAGCGTGTTCAAGAGTTCCACGCAAGTGAGCCATGGTTAGACCCTTGTCGACGGCTAGACCTTCAACCTGGGTGAACACAGGAGTATGCGTGGCATCAAGTTCATCGGTGCGATAGACGCGTCCAGGAGCGAGAACGTAGATCGGAACTTCACGCTCGAGCATGGAACGAACCTGAACAGGTGAGGTGTGAGTGCGCAAAACCAGGTGTGAATCCACTGGTTCAACGAAGAAGGTGTCCTGCATTGCTCGTGCAGGGTGGTCAGCGTCAAAGTTCAGAGCGTCGAAGTTGAACCATTCGCCTTCCAGTTCTGGTCCTTCTGCAATTTCCCAACCCATGCCCACGAATGCATCACAGATGCTTTCCTGCAGCAACATGAGTGGGTGGCGACCACCGGCACTCCAGCGCGAGGCAGCAGCTGTGACATCCACCTTCTCGGCAGCAAGCTGAGCAGTTTCCTCTTCGCGCACGATGGCTTCTTCACGAGCGGTAAATGCCTGTGTGACTTCTGCCTTTGCCTGGCCCACAAGCTTGCCCGCAGCAGCCTTCTGATCCCCTGGAACGTTCTTCATCAGCGCGTTCAACTGTGAGAGGGTCGAGGACTCCCCCAGGTGTGCGGTGCGGACTGCCTTCAGGGCTGCGGAATCGACGGCAGCAGCTATAGCTGCCAAGGCGTCGTTGACCGCGGCCGTGACGGCTGCTTCGGTGATTTCAGTAGGTGCAGACACAGTTCTCAATTTTATGTCGGGAGGCGGCTGGTGCCGACTCGACAGGCAGCTAAGCCTTGTTGTGAGCGAAGGCGCTCTCGTAAATGAGCACAGCAGCAGCTGTGGCCAAGTTCATGGATTCAGCATCCCCATAGATGGGGACTGTGATGGCCTTTTCAGCCAATGCGAAGTGTTCGTCACTGAGGCCACGAGCTTCATTACCAAATAGCCACGCAGTGGGGGCATCCAGGACGCCGTTGCTGCGTGCCAAGACAAGATCCTCACCCTTGATGTCTGCTGCCAGAAGTTGGAGCCCTGCCTCGCGGACGTAGGGAAGAACATTCTCCAGTTCCACGTCCACCGTGATGGGCAGGTGGAACAACGAACCGGTCGTGGAGCGCACAACCTTGGGGTTATAAAGATCCACGGAACGACCCGTCAAGATGACAGCATCGGCTCCGGCAGCATCTGCCACGCGAATGATGGTGCCCAGGTTCCCTGGGTCGCGAACCTCTTCGAGGATGACGACCAGCTTGGGGCCTTCAGCGAAGATGTCCTTGAGTGCTGTGGGGAACTGGTGCACAACCGCAATGAAACCCTGCGGAGTGACCGTGTCCGCCATGGCGGCCAGGACTTCTTCAGAAACGAACTCGACATCTACCCCAGCATCCACAGCAGTAGCTGCAATGTCTTGGTAGCGCTCAAGCGCGGTGGGCGTGGCATAGAGTTCCACAATCAACTGTGGACGATATGCCAAAGCCTCAGCGACGGCTTGCGGGCCTTCCAAGAGGAAGAGCCCGGTCTCGGACCGGGCTCCCCTCGTGGCTAGCTTCGCAACCGCCTTCACGCGAGGAGCGCGGGGGTTGTCGAGCATGATGT
>JBEBAV010000010.1:0-3508 GCA_041158725.1 Actinomycetota bacterium | reverse complement strand
GCGTAGGTTGCCATCCAAGATCTTTGTTGCCACAGTGACACCTTCAGGAGTAGTCACGATGAAGACGCCCTCATAACCTGATTTCGAGGCAAAGCCGAGTTCTTCCATGATGGTGGTGTCTTGCTCGCCATGATCGCCGACAATCCAGGGGTGGGCAAGCATTGAAGAGAAGAGTTTGTCAGCGGAATTCCTGATGTTCATGGGTGTTGAGCCATCTGCCGCGTGCATCTTGGCAACGCCAGATGCCAAAGCAACAAGTGGCATGGCATGTACAGGTGCACCACAACCATCAACCGCGGTTGAGGTCACTTTTTCACCGGTCAGATATTCCACCGCTTCGAGAATGCGAACCTGTAGTGGGTGATCGCGGTCGAGATAGTTCTCGGTGGGCCACCCTTCTTGCTTGCACGCAAGCAACATTGCAGCGTGTTTTCCTGAGCAGCAGTGATAGATCGGTAAAGCGCCACCATCTGCCATGTAAACCTGCTTGAGCATGTCCTTGTTGACCGGCCACTCAGTCGCGCACTTGAGATCTGCTTCGGTGAAGCCGCCAGTTGTGAGAAGTTCACGCACGAGCTCAACATGTGCTGCAGATCCGGTGTGGCTGGAGGTTGCGAGCGCGGTGAACTCAGGGGAGAGCTCAATGCCCGTGGAGAAGATGCCCATAGCTTGAAAAAGCTTCATTGCAGAGCGGGGGAAAACCAGTGCGTTGGGGTCACCCTTGCTGAATAGAACTTTTCCATTTGGGTCAACGACGACGACGCTGCCAGCGTGACGAGACTCAATGAAGTCGTTGCGGACAAGAACAGCAAGTTCTTCCGAAGTCTCTACAGTTCCAGTTCCAGCCATGATCAATCCTTTGATTACAAGAAATGAGGGGCCACTGCGTTTCCGCGGTGACCCCTCATAATCTACTTGTTTAGAGAGAAGCGAGAGCCTCGTCGAGAACACCAAGGGCATCCTCAAGAAGAGCATCGCTGGTCTTGACGGAAGGCAAGAAGCGCAAAACGTTTCCGTAGGTTCCAGCAGAGAGCAAGAGAAGTCCGTGCTGAGCACCGTAGGCAACAATCTTGGTTACTGCTTCAGGGTTGGGGTCCTTGGTTCCGGGGTGAACCAGCTCGATTGCGAGCATCGCACCCTTTCCGCGAACCTCACCAATGATGGAGTACTTGTCTTGAAGCTTCTTGAGGCCACCACCGAGGGTCTTCTCCACACGCTTTGCTTCATCGAGCAGATTGTCCTTCTCTATTTCACTGAAGATCGCGATTGCGGCAGCACAAGAAACGGGGTTTCCACCGAAGGTTCCACCTAGGCCACCGGGGTGTGACGCATCCATGATTTCGGCGCGACCAGTCACGGCAGCAATAGGCATACCGCCGCCGACACCCTTTGCGATGGTGACCAGGTCAGGTACGAAGCCGAAGCCCTCGGACGCGAAGTAAGCGCCGGTGCGGGCCATACCTGCCTGGACTTCGTCAGCGACGAAGACGACGTTGTTCTTGGTGCACCATTCCTGAATAGCGGGGAGGTACCCATCCGCTGGAACGATGAAGCCACCCTCACCCTGAATGGGCTCAGCGAAGACGACCGCGAGGTCCTCTGCGCCCACAACCTTTTCCAGGTAGGTGATGGTCCGCTTGGCTGCTTCTGCACCAGACAGGCCATCACGGTAGGGGTAGGAGCTTGGCGCACGGAAGATGGATGGTGCGGTGGGGCCGAAGCCGGTTGCGTAAGGTGCGTTCTTGAAGTTCATGCTCATGGTTAGGTTGGTGCGACCGTGGTAGGCGTGATCCAGAACAGCTACACCGTTCTTGCGGGTGTACTTGCGAGCAATCTTGACCGCGTTTTCCACTGCCTCAGCACCGGAGTTGCAGAGCATGGTGCGCTTAGCGTGGTTTCCGGGAGTGTGCTTTGCCAGCAGCTCAGCAACCTTGACGTAACCCTCGTAAGGGGTCACGGTGAAGCACACGTGAGTGAAGTGGTTGGCAGCTTCTGCAACAGCAGCAACGACTGCATCATTCGCGTGACCGATAGTGGTCACACCAATACCCGTTGCAAAGTCAATGAACTGGTTTCCATCAACATCCTGAACGATGGAACCGTAAGCGTTCTCGATGTACACGGGAAGTGCTGCACCAACGCCGGGAGGTACTACCTCAGCGCGTCGTTTGTGCATTTCCTGAGACTTGGGGCCAGGAATAGCGGTGACGACTTTACGTTCCTGAGTAACTGCAACTGATGCGGGGGCAGAAGTGTTTGACATACTGCAATCCTAACTTCCTCGGCTTTGAGGGCGGTGGGTGTCGAGCAAGAAAAAGTGGTGATTATTCACCGAAATAAGAACTTTTCCTATGATAGTTCGGGCACGAACGATATTGCTAGGGCGCAACAGTGGAAAGATGGCTGTTATGCGTCGCGTTGTGATCCTTGGCTCGTCTGGTTCCATCGGAACCCAGGCGTTAGATGTCATTCGTGCTAACCGGGATCGGTTTGAGGTCGTGGGCCTTTCTGTGGGCAGTAATCGCGAGGTGCTGCACCAACAGGCAACAGAGTTTGGCGTGAGCAATATAGCCCTTGGACATGTTGAAGCGGAGGAACTTGTTCGCTCCGTTGGAGCTGATGTGGTGCTCAATGGAATCACAGGTTCTGTTGGGCTTGGACCGACCTTGGCTGCTCTCGAAACCGGCAAAACACTCGCATTGGCCAATAAAGAAAGCTTGATTGTTGGCGGCAAGCTTGTCACTGATCTAGCCAAGCCTGGTCAGATTGTTCCTGTTGACTCTGAGCATTCGGCAATCGCACAAGCACTTGTGTCAGGTACTCACTCTGAAGTTCGACGACTTGTACTTACCGCTTCAGGTGGGCCCTTCAGAGGCCGCAGTCGTGAGTCGCTCAGTGATGTCACTCCAGCTGAGGCACTGGCTCACCCCACATGGGACATGGGCCTCGTCGTGACGACAAACTCATCCACTCTTGTGAACAAGGGCCTTGAGGTTATCGAAGCCCACCTTTTGTTCGATATTCCATTTGACCGAATTGATGTCACGGTTCACCCTCAGTCTGTCGTGCACTCGATGGTGGAATTCGTTGACGGATCCACTATTGCCCAAGCTTCACCACCAGATATGCGCTTGCCTATTTCCCTTGGTTTGGACTGGCCACATCGTGTTGCGGGTGTGGGGGAACCATTGGACTGGACGAAAGCCCAGAACTGGACCTTTGAACCCCTCGATGAAGAAGCATTCCCTGCTGTCTGGCTTGCAAAGCAGGTCGGAACCGCAGGATCGACATTCCCTGCAGTATTCAATGCAGCGAATGAGCAAGCGGTGATGGCTTTCCACGCCGGCAAGATTGGCTATCTCGATATCCTCACCACCATTCAACGCATCGTGGATGAGCACACCCCAGAATCAGGTTCATTGACTAGAGAAGCGGTTCTGGACGCCGAGAGTTGGGCGCGTCGCCGAGCCGATGAAGTCATTGGCTAAGAGCAATTCTCGGTTGATTG
>JBEBAV010000009.1:0-14114 GCA_041158725.1 Actinomycetota bacterium | reverse complement strand
ACAACGATTACAGGATTGACTGACGGTGCGACATATTACTTCCGCATAAAGGCTAGAAACCCTGTTGGTGTCAGTTCCACGTTTGCCTCAGCTACTTCAATTGCTTTACCTGCTGAGGACTTTGCTCTCAATTTCAACGGAACCACAAGCGGGGCTACAACTTCTAGCCAAGTAATTCCCAGCACTGGGAACTTCACAGCGGAAGCATGGTTTAAGCCAGAGTCCGCTCCTGGCGTTTGGCAAACAATCATCTTCGCTGGTTCTTCGGTCAGCGATCGATTCGGACTCTACTACTACGACAACAATTACTTTCACATCGGCCGTGACGACTACAACGTCAATGTGACTGTCGGAAACATCACTGACCGTTGGAGCCACGTCGCGGTTTCAGTCAACCGCTCAACAAACCAAATGACGGTCTACCTAAACGGTGTTCAGATTTATCAAGCTGCACTTGGCTATGGGGACTTCAGTGGAGGGTCCTTCTTCGTAGGCCGTGAAATCCGAACCGATTCAACACTATGGTTCAAGGGACAAATAGACCAAGTCAAGGTATGGTCTTCCATTCTCACCCAGGCCCAAGTTCAGCTCTCGATGAATGCCTGGGATGAAACAGGAGTTACTGGAGCAACAACGCTCGTTGCGCACTATGACTTCAACGACAACACACAAGCCACAACAGTGCGAGACATGCAAGGCTCAGCAAACCTCACTGTTTCCAATCGAGCTACCTCTGATTACAAGCCAATTCTTGAAACTCCGACTCGAAACAACTACTACGTCTATAAGTTCACCAGGACTTACCTCACCGCTACCGGTGGATGGACCGTACCAAACGGATTGAGCACTGTGGACTACTTGCTAGTTGCCGGTGGTGGTGGTGGTGGTGGCCGCATCGGTGGTGGTGGTGGTGCCGGTGGTCTGCTCACGGGAACAACCTCTGTTACTGCTGACACAGTCGTTCCAGTTGTTGTTGGTTTTGGCGGTCAGGGCGGTAAACCTGATATCGGTGCGACAAGTACTGGTTCTAATGGTGGCAACTCACGCGCATTAGGCCTTGAAGCCATCGGTGGCGGTGGCGGTGGTGGAACCGACAACCTCAATGGTTTAGCCGGCGGATCAGGTGGTGGTGCCGGTAGATACACGGCGCTTGCTGGAGCGGGGACTTCTGGCCAGGGAAATAGCGGTGGCGCCGCAACTTATGCGACTGCCTCTTTCGACAGATCAGGTGGTGGTGGTGGTGCCGGTACTGCTGGAGCAGATGGCACTACTTCGGGTAATGGCGGAACTGGTCTAGCCAGCTCAATTTCAGGCACCAGCACTTTCTATGCAGGTGGTGGTGGTGGTTCTGCATTTGGCGCAGGACTAACTGCAGGATCCGGAGGAACCGGTGGTGGTGGGACTGCGTCCAGAACCACTGCCGGTACAAATGGAACAGCAAACACCGGTGGTGGTGGCGGTGGTGGCGGCTACGTGTCAGCTGGATACTCAGGTGGTAGCGGTGGAACCGGTGTCATTATTTTTGCGGCGGCAGCTGCGAAAGTTGTAGCTTCTGTTCCGTCGAGCCTGTCAACATGGTCAGCACGCCCAGCAACACTGACTGTGGACACAACTGGTTCACAAGGCACCCTTACCTACCAGTGGAAGGTCAGTACTGACGGAGGCTCTTCCTGGAACAACGTTTCTGGCGGTAGCGGTGCAACGACAGCTTCGTACACAACCCCTACCCTGCAAGTTTCCGATCAGGGCAACCAATACAAAGTAGTCATATCTTCCTCCATCAACGGCACGACAGACAGTCTTACTACTTCCGCAACAACGTTACGTTTGGCTGATGCAGTCAGCGGGATTACTTTCGATGAGAATTACTCAGGCTCTACTTCCACCACAGAAAACTTTGGTTCAGGTGACCGCATCACCCTGCCCAGCCCAACCCGCACGGGTTACACCCTTGATGGTTGGTACACCGCAGCCTCAGGCGGAACACGAGTTGGCTTAGGTGGGGATTCTTTCTCTCCACTGTCTTCTACCGACCTTGTTCTCCGCTATGAAGTAGACGATCTCGATTCCTACAGCGGTAGTGGAACCACCATTACTGACACCGCTCGTGCAGCCAACCAATCTTTGACCGGAGCAGTCAACGGAACATTGGTTAACGGCCCTGCTTACTCGGCCACCAGCGGCGCCTACATAGCACTCGACGGTGTGAACGACTACATCATTACCGGCAACCTCAAAGATCGTCTCGGTAGCACAAATAGACAGGTCTCTTTGTTCACGTGGGTATATCCCACGGGTAATGGGGTAATTGTTTCGGAGCTAGGTCAAACCACCATTAACGATATGTGGCATGCGTCGAACATTGAAGTTGTTAATGGCAACCTGAAATTCGCTGTGTGGCCAGGTCATAATTCCTCGGCAAATATCGTTACCCACAACGCCATTCAAATGAACACCTGGCACTACGTTGGTTTCACGCACAACGGAACCCAATTTAAGGCATATGTTGACGGCGTTCTTGTTGGCCAAAGTTCTTACACCAAGGACATTTCCACGCCGGGTGCTTACTATGCAGTTGGCGCACAAGATGCTACACACTTGGGTGATGGAACCTTCGGAGAATTCCGTTTCGGTTCGCTCCATATATATAAGTCCGCATTGACAGCAGATGACGTCACCACAAACTACAAAGCGACATGTGCACGCTTCGATAGTGCTTGCACTGAGCGCACTCTCTTCGCACAGTGGACTGCAGACACCTATACAGTGACCTACAACAAGGGAACTGCCTCTGGTGCAACTGGTTCAAACCAGACCGCGACAAAGACCTATGGCACCAACCTCGTACTGCCCAACTCATCGACGGCAAACTCGTACTTCACTCGTCCTGGATACACCGTCACATCGTGGTCGACAAGTGCAAATGGCTCAAGCTCTGACTATGCTTTCGGAGCCAACTTCACCACCGAGGCAGCAACGACCTTGTATCCCGTGTGGACTGCTAACACGAACACCATTACCTGGGATGTGAATGGTGGAACCCTGGCCGGCAGCGAACCAGCAAGCTTCACAACCGGTAGTTCTATTAGTCAACCGTCCAACCCCTCACGCTCTGGGTTTACCTTTGTAGGCTGGTCAACGACTGAGTCTTCTAACAATGGAAACGTGGCCGATCAGGTCTCATGGCCATACACTCCAGCCGCAACCTCCAACATCACGCTCTACGCCATCTGGCAAACCACTTTGGCAATTACGACCCCCACCTCAGGGCTCTCAGGAACCTATGGCCAGCCCTACTCCTTGAGCATTGCAGCTTCTGGAGGTTCGGGCGGAAACAGCTTTAGCTCCACGGGGCTCCCCGCGGGATTGACACTCGATGCCTCTACCGGTGTCATCTCTGGAACTCCCACGAGTGCTCAAACCTCCACTGTTATTGTCACCGTGCAGGACTCGGCCGGCTCGATCAAACTGACCTCAGGGTTTAATATTGTCATTGCTCAAGGAACGCTGTCGTCACCCTCAGCACCGACACTGGCTGCTCCTGTAGGTGAGCTCAAGAAGTTCACGGTGTCTTGGTCTGCAATTACCAACGCCACTTCCTACACCGTCAAGATCTATTCCTCAGCAAACTCTTTGCTGGAGACAATCACTGGCCTCTCGGGCACCTCAGCAACGATTACCGCTACGAACTTTGCTGCTGTCGCCGATGCCACCACTTATAAGGTGTCCATCACCCCTGTTGCCGGTTCCAACTACGCGACAGGTACAGAGTCGACTCGCGTGAACATCACGACCAACAACACCTACACCGTGACCTGGGATAGCAATGGTGGAAGTTCTGTTGCTTCGGGCACATTCGTTACAGGCGCCACCGTCTCACAGCCAACTGCTCCGACCAAAACTGGATACACCTTCCTTGGCTGGTCAACGACGGAGACCTCGAACAATGGCGACTCTGGAACCCTTATTTCCTCGTGGCCTTACACGCCAACATCGGCAGCAAACCTCACTCTGTATGCCCGATGGAGTGCAGACAGTCTCACAGTGACCTACAAGTCCAACTACTCAGGTGGTGCAGCTGATTACACTCAGGCCATCACCGCAGGGCAAGCAACAGCTTTGACTGCAAACACGTTCACCAGAACCGGTTACACCTTCGCTGGCTGGAAGACAGTTGCAAGCGGCACAGGTACCAGCTACTCCAACTCTCAAAACGTAACCATCACCACGGGACTGACTCTCTATGCCCAGTGGACTGCCAACACCTACACGGTGACCTATAGCGCCAATGGAGGAACCGGGACTGCTGCGCGTGCTACCGATTCCTTCACGGTAGACACGACTGCCCTGACGCTACCCACCAGAGGATCACTGGTGAAGACTGGCTTTACTTTTGCTGGCTGGTCGGAAACTGCTAACGGACAGGTCATCCAAGGGACCTACACTCCAACTGCATCCGTAACCCTGTATGCCGTGTGGGATGCTGCGACTTTCAACATCACCTACAACACCAACTTGGCAACAGGTGGAAGCCCCAGTGCAACTTCTGGAACCTACACAACCGGGGGAACTGCCATTAACTTGGCCACGCAATCCACAATGGTTCGCTCGGGATACACATTCGATGGTTGGTCGACAACTCGAAACGACGCTTCCACGAAGATCACAAACTCGGGTAGCTACACCATTACCTCTTCAGTAATCCTTTATGCACTGTGGAACGCTGTTGACTACACCGTGACCTACTCCACCCAGGGGTCAACAGCTGGAACAGCACCAGCGGATACCAGCTTCTACAACATCGGCCAGTCTGCAACGATCAAGGCAAACAGTGGATCCCTAGTCAAGACCGGATACTCCTTCGCTGGGTGGACGGTGAACTCTGACGGTTCGGGAACGGTTTACCAGTCCGGAAGCACTTATGTTTTCGGTGCACAAAACGTCACGCTCTATCCCAAGTGGAGCGCAAACACCTACAGCATTACCTACAACACCAATGGTGCTACCGGAACTCCGTCACGTACTTCTGACTCCTACACAACTGGTGATGCTGGGCTGTCTCTGCCCAACGTCGGCACGATGGTCAAGACCGGTTACGACTTCGGCGGTTGGTCGCCAAGCCCTTCAGGTAGCGCACTGAACAACAATGGCTACACAACCACGTCTAACCAGATTCTTTACGCAGTCTGGACGTTGAAGTCCATCAATTACTCCTACCTTCGTGGTCAAGCTAACTCGACCAACCTGTCGTCCAACAACATGGCCTACTTCCCAGATCCTGTTAGTGATGCAGGGCTCTATGGAAGCCGTATCTTCTTGCCTACGGTGGGAACAGGAACGGGCAATATTTCCGCTACTGCTTCGCTTTCGGGTAACACCTACCAATTCATGGGATGGAGCGACGGCAGCTCGAACTACGGCCCAGGTGATGCATTCACCTTACGCGCAACAGATGTTTCCTTCACTGCAATTTGGTTACGCCTCTACCAGGTGCGTTACGTGCTCAACGGTGGAAACGGTGTGCTCGCTGTGGACGACGAATGTACACAAGCTGACGACACCTGTTTGGCATCTGATGTTATTGACTTGAATGGTGCTCCTTCTCGTGCTGGTTACACCTTTGCTGGCTGGGAGGACCAAGCCGGTCGCTTGTTCACGGCGGGACAGCAGAACGTTGCCCTTGCTGCTGACTCGTTCATCTTCTACGCACAGTGGACGGCCATTGACTACACCATGAGCTTTGACGTTCAGGGTGGTTCTGCAACTGTTGCTTCGCAAACCAAGAACATCGGCAACACACTCACCATGCCAAGCCCTGGAACGAAGACGGGCTACACCTTCTCTGGCTGGAGCGATGGCAGTGTCACCCTGGGTTCTGGAACCACGTACCTCGTCGGTTCAAGCAACAAGTCCTTCACTGCACAGTGGACCCCCAACACCTACGTTGTTTCCTACAACTGGACTGGTGGATCTGGAACACCCGTTGCGGATGATTCTTATACCTACGGAACTCCCGGCATCAGCCTTCCCAACGGTTCAACCCACACCCGTGACGGTTACGAATTTGCGGGATGGGCAACCTCTGCGAATGGTCCAGCTATCGGGAACACTTTTGTTCCCACCGGTGACACCATGCTCTATGCACGCTGGATAGATGGGTCCTACGGAATCAGCTTTAATGCCCACGGTGGAAATCTTTCTCAATCGAGCGCGACTGTTTCTCGCGGTTCGAGCATCACTCTTCCTTTGCCCACCCGAGAAGGCTTCGTCTTCGAGGGTTGGTACTCTGACTCCGCCACCACGGTGAGTGTTGGGGCAGCTAACGCAAGCATCACCCCTGTTCAAAGCCAGACACTTCACGCTAAGTGGGTCCAGAACTCATTGGCAGGAATTAACCCTGCACACATCAACTCATTGGCAACCATCAACATTGCTGGATCTCATACCTGGAGTGGAAGTCACTCCCAGAGCGGCACCGGGGCAGCCTTGTCTATCCCTCAGGGCGCTTTGCCTACAGGTACGGAGCTGAAGATCTCATTCATTGAGGATCAAACCCGCCCACGAGATCTCATCAACCAGTCCTATGCCTACTACACATCGGTTGTGGTGCATTGGCTTACAGGCACGGGAGACTCGGCTACCGTTCCCGCCACCGCTGCCAACAAGCCCATCTCACTGACGCTCACCAACCCGTCGATTTTGCCAGGGGCCAAGGTCTTTATGTTGCTTGGTGGTGTTGCCACCGAGGTTGCAACAGCAACCCAGGTAGGCCAGGTCACCTTCAATATCACTCAGGACCCTGAGTTTGTTGTTGCAGCGACTCAGCCAACTATTCCTGCAAGCATCACTGCCACCCAGGTTTCTCAGAACAGTTCGACAGTGACATGGTCGGCACCCACCAGTACAGGTGGTGCCCCCATTACGAGCTACACCGTTACTGCAACACCAGGCGGTGCGACGTGCACCACCTCGCAACTCAGTTGTGAGATCACCGGCCTGAGCTCGGGGGTTGATTACACCTACAGCGTCATTGCAACTAATGCGATTGGTGCTTCAGCGTCTCGTCAGGCAACTATTGCTTACGTTCCGATTCCGGTGATCAACATCGTTCCTGCACCAAACAACAACCCGTCCACACCTTCGGCGTCTCCGATCACTGAATCATCCCCTGCAGTGGATGCAACGCGAGATGCAGTCGAAGTTGTGGCTACTGATTCAGCCGAAGCTGCCGAAGTTGCCGCCGAAGCTGCCGAAGAAATTTCTCACAACAAAACACAGAAGACACAGAGGGCAAGTGTTTCTTCTCAACAACTAGACATGAGCTGGATTCTGCTCCTAGCAGCAGTTGTGGTCGCAGGTGTGATAATTGTCTTCGTGTATCGACGCAGAGCGCGTAAGGACTAGGGAACGCCCCAGAGGTCTTTGAGCCACGCACTTGAGTGTTTAGCGTTCAATGCCTTTGCGCCATGACGTGAAACTTCTCACAGAACCTGACTTGGGCGTTCGTAACCAGGGGTAAGGATGAAGTTCTGCAACCTCAGGCATCTTTGCAAACGACGGTACTGGCGCAAACGTCACAGCAACGTTGTTTTCTTGTGCAAATAGATAAGGGTCACCCATGTACACGCTGAGGTTTCTTCTGCGAGAGAGGTCCTTCAACGTCTCGAGATAAAAACCAATGCGCCTGGAGCTCAGCTGTAGTTTTCTCAAGGCTTCCTCGTTAAAGACGAATACAACAGGAAGTTCGGGGTGAGCGCTTAGTGCTGGATCCGCATCACCCAAAGAATCAATGGTGACAAGAACGTAGTCAGGCTTGGCATTTATCACAGGGGTAAGAGGCCCCGTTGTTTTCTCAAGGTGAAGATCCCGGTCAAGAATGGGATCAGAACCAAGCTGCCGTGGTGAAGTTTCATCGGGGAAATTCTTAATGGGGCAGCTATGTTTCAGCGGACACTTCGTGCACAGCCCCGGAGCTCTCTTCTCCACTTGCCATTGAGCAAAGCCATAGGGCTTGCCTGTGCCAGAGCCGACTGTCCACTGCCACCCCAGTAGGTTCGCAGCTCGAGAACCATCAATCAGCTCTCGATACATACGCTCCTGCCCATGAATCCAGCCAGCGTCGTTGCGCACAGTCCAGTGCGAGGCCAGCCACATCCTGGTTTGGTTGACTAGCCAGCCATCAGTTTCTAGTTCGCTGATAACCTCGTCAACACACAACATGTCACGGTTCCACCCATCGCCGGGGGCGTCTCTGTTTGTATCAAACCGGAGGTTCTCAAAAAGCCGGGTTCCCATGCGCGCATAGAGGTGGCGGGCATATTCTTGCCAGTACAGCTCGTCTCGGAACTTTTCACGGTCTCGATAGGGGGCATCTTTCACCGCGCGATATACCTGCCCAAGCGTCAGCAGGTTGTGGCGGATATACGGAGAGAGAACACTTGCGCCACGACGGCTCCGGGGAAGAACCTCTGAACGCATTTGGGCATAGCCAGTAATGTCTAATTCAGACAGGGCACGGTTTGCGGCGGTTTGACCACCAGCAATGGAACTCAGCCCGAGCTCTCCGGAATACAGTCCCTTGAAATCTCTTGCAATGATTTCTTGTGGTTCTGAATCAAGATTGATGCGTGTGAGCTCCATAAAGCCTCAGACTACTTGCTGGTATGAACAGTGTCACCCAAGTCAATAGGTAGCATTACCCCATGCTTACTGCCGGTGTTGATCTTGCTGCAGAGCCGAAGGGGACGGCTCTGGCACTGACTGAATGGTCTGCTGGGTCTGCAGTTGTGCGAGAGCTTCACCTGGGACTTTCAGATGATCCCATCGTGGATGCTGCAGGCCGTGTCGACAAACTGGGCATAGATTGTGCATTGGGCTGGCCAGACAATTTCATTCACTTTGTCACGGAGCAGGTGAACATCGATGCAGCATCTGATTTTGATGGCGGAATGGAATGGCGAAGAAGCCTGGCCTATCGAGAGACCGATCGCCATGTTCGTGAGATCACCGGCAGGTGGCCATTAAGCGTCTCCACGGATCGTCTGGGTCTTACTGCAATGCGCGCAATGGGACTGCTCTCGAAGATTGCTCAATCCGGGAAAGCGATTGATCGAACCGGTGAGGGGCTCATTGTGGAGGTTTATCCCGGGGCATCGCTGCGCTTGTGGGGTTTCGATACCACTGGTTATCGACATTCTGTCGAGA
This sequence comes from Actinomycetota bacterium, assembly GCA_041158725.1. Taxonomy (GTDB): domain Bacteria; phylum Actinomycetota; class Actinomycetes; order Actinomycetales; family Microbacteriaceae; genus Aurantimicrobium. Next base: position 4,910 of record JBEBAV010000009.1, on the reverse strand, counting down.
GCCGGGCAGCACTTCTCGACGCACTTTGTTCGTCAGCCACTTGGTTTGACCCGGGAGAGTGTGCACAGAAAATGATTGACTCTTGTGACGCGTTCGATGCCGTAGTGGCATCCCTAGCTACACGTGCTGTTGCGATTGGACGGAGTTATCGTCCCGATGAACAGCAACGAAAATTGGCCAGGGTGGAGGGATGGATTCATCTGCCTCAGGGGAGCATGCACTCTTTGATTGATTAGGGCAGAGGACCTCGTCGGGCAACAACGTCTGCGAAGAGGGCGTGAAGTAAGGGAACACCTGAGATGACGATCAGCCAGGTTCCGAGTGTGCTGTTCTGATCGAACACGATCAGTCCGCCAATAAACAAGACACCGAACAACACTGCTGAGACCACTCGTCGAATACCTCGGGCCACGGTGGCCGTGCGCTTTTCCAGATAGGGATTACGAATCGTGAGCTGTCCCAGCTCCGCTCGGGTGATGAGGGAATCCACACGCTTGGGCAAGCGAGCAAGCAGAGCCAGTGAGGTCAAACCATCTTGGAGGAATGCTTGCACCACGTTGCCACCCTCTGCCTTGATGAGCTTGGCAGAGTAGGGCTCGATGGCGTTCCAGATGTTGAACTGGGGGTTCACCGAACTGCACACTCCCGAAGTTAGTGAGATGGCTCGGATGACGAGGAGGAAGTTTTCCGGGAATTGGAACGGGAGTGCGCGGACGATGTCCGCAAACTCGTTGACGAAGGCTTTGAACTCCCTGGGGTCAATGGTCTGGAGTTCAACAAAGCTGACTCCACCAAAGCGGTCAAACACTTTAGTCAGTGCGCGTTCGAGTTCTACAGTGTCTGCGGTGGGCATGAGGACACCGATCTCACGCATTCCATCGACCATGCCGGCACCATCACGAGATGCGGCAGCAATCACAGTGGTGCGCAGAGCACGGCCCAGGCTGGAGGGGACCTCGCCCATCATGCCGAAGTCGATGAAGGTCATCCGCCAGGTCAGACCATTCTCATCTTCTGCTTGGGGCTGAATAAAGATGTTGCCGGGGTGGGGATCGGCGTGGAAGAAACCGTGAATAAAGACCTGGTCAAACATGACCGCAGCAAACTCGTTTGCCACATCAGCAGGATCAATTCCTGCTGAGCGAAGAGCTTCCAGGTCCGTGATCTTAATGTTGGTGACATCTTCTTGTGTCAGCACGCGACGAGTGGTCCGCTCCCAGACAACTTCAGGGATGTGAACGCGAGGATTGTCCGCAAAGTTCTCAGCAAAGCGCTCAGCATTGGCAGCCTCGTTGAGGTAGTCGATTTCTTCCAAGCACGTGTTGGCAAACTCATCCATCAGCGCAGGCATATCTGCGCGGCGGTTGACCAAGCGAATGCGACTCAGCCATCCGGCGACCTTGCGGAGTGCGCTGAGGTCCACTTCCACAATCTGGTCAATGCCAGGGCGTTGGATCTTGAGCACCACATTGCTCAAGCCTGTGTCTTCAGCATCCTGCTCAGCCAGGATGGCGCGGTGCACCTGGCCTAGGGAAGCAGCAGCCAGAGGTTCGGGGTCGACCCATGAGTAAACCTGGTCGAGGGGCATGCCGAGTTCTCGCTCTGCCAAGTCACGAATGAGATCGAAGGGCACAGCAGGAACTTCGTCCTGTAGCCCTTCGAGTTCTTTGGTGATTTCCGGAGGCAGGATATCCAAACGTGTGGACATGAACTGCCCGAGCTTAATCAGGAGACCGCTGAGATCGAGAGCAAGCTTCTGGAAGCTGCGTGCAATGTGCTTGAGACGAGTAGTGCGGGTGCGATTAGCAATGCTGTTCAAGCCAAAGCGGGGCAGCACAAGCTCAAACCACCAGAGGGATGCCAGGTGGCGGGCAGCAAATCGAAGGATGCGGCGATAGCGCGCGCGAGCCTGGCGAGCGGTTAAGGGCTCGCTGGCAATACCTTCGTTCGGGTTACCCACCCTCTAATTCTGCGTCACAATGGCGGAAAGTTTTTTCGCAGTTTCCTCAAGAAGCGTGGTGGCTTCTTCCATCTGGGTGTTTGAGCCCAGTCGAGCAACCTCAGCTGCTTCTTTCGCCAGCTTCATTCCGGCTAGGGCAAGAGCGCCACGAGGGCCGGTGGGGCGATCAAAACCGGTGTCCCAGGGTGCTGGCTTTTCTGATTCAGCTGCGGCTACGTCTTTGCCTTCAGCGGTGAGGGAGTAGGTGCGACGGCCCTTGGTTTCCTTGGATTCCAGGAGGCCTTCGTCGACGAGAAGCTGCAGTGTCGGGTAGACAGATCCGGGGCTGGGCTTCCAGGCACCACCGCTGCGTGATTCAATCTCGTGGATGATTTGGTAGCCATGCATGGGGGACTCGTCGAGCAGGCGAAGAACGGCACTGCGAACATCGCCCTTACGCATGCGCATGTCCACGTTGCGCTTGAACTGACCGCCGAGGTCTTCAAGGGTTTGGAGTGCAGAAGCAATTGACCAGTCTGCGGCTGAATTCTTCATCGTGTCTCCTTCTAGCTGACCCCACGCGGGAAAGTGATGAGTTAACGATATATCGTTCAGCGGGTCAAGAAATACATTTCTGACACATCTGCAGGAAGCTCTCAGCTATCGTGAGCACATGCCTCGAGTTGCCCAGACTAAGAATGGTTTCGCACCCAAGATTTGCCAGCGGTGTGGTTTGCCCTTTGAATGGCGCAAGAAGTGGGCCAGGGACTGGGAGAACGTGAAGTATTGCTCCCAAAAGTGCAAAGGTTAGATTCCGTCCTCATGCAGGGCCGTGTCCTTCGCTCCTGATTTCAGCGAGGTGAACCTCACAGTCAACCCGGCACGACTGGGGCTTGCAAGATGGAGGCCAGCATGCCATTGGCGGCTGGGGTCAAGCGGGGCAAGGCGAACAAGTTGCCAGGGGCCCTCGCAGCGAGCGCGAATGGTTACAGCATCACCTGATCTGCTGATGCGCAGGTAAACCTCTTTACCCATCCAGTCGGGGACAGGTGCCACCGACCAGTCGGAGAAAACAGAAGTGACGACAGCCCCAAGCTGAGGGGCGCCATCGGCGTATTCGACACCTGCCTTGATCCAATGCTCTGCATCAGACCAGATCATCAGTCCCGCTTGATCAAATTGTTGGTCGTAATCCAGAATCCAGCTCAGCTCCAGTGCAGAATCTTGCGGGAACGGGTTGAGCAAAGCATGACCTGAGTCATGAATAAAACCATAGGAAGTGGTGTTCCAGAAATCGCTGAGTTCTTTTGCCGTTACTGCGAAATCTGAGCTGGAGAGTTCTGAATGCTCTGGCGGATTGAGCCACTGACCTGCTGAAAGATTCACGCGAAGGTTAGAGCCAGTCATTGCGCTTGAATGCCCAATACAGACCACCCGACATCACCACGATCGCACCCGTCGAGAACCAGAAACCCCAGTCGGCACCGAAGCCGGGATAAGGAATGTTCTGACCATAGAAGCCAGTGATGGCGGTGGGAACAGCAATGATGGCTGCCCAGGAAGTCACCTTCTTCATGATCAGGTTCATGTTGTTGCTCTGGATAGTGAGGTTTGTCTCGAGCAATGTCGTGATCAGATCACGCAGGGACTCGGTCCAGTCAGAGACGCGCATGACGTGATCAAAGATGTCTTGGTAGTAGGTGAACATGGCACTGTTCAAGATCTTGTTGTCATTGCGCAAAAGGGGCGTGATCACTTCGCGCATGGGGGTTGCGATGCGTCGCAGCACGACCAGCGCCTTGCGCAAGTCATAACTGCGCTCTTGAATGTTGAGCTCTGTCCGCTTGGCTGCGAACATGAGTTCTTCGAGGTCTTCAATCTCCGCATCAAGCTGCTCGACTGCGACAAAGTAGGTGTCGACGATGACATCCAAGAGTCCCCAGAGCAAGAAACTCACGCCGTTGAGCGCGAGTTCTGCACCGTCATCCCAGTTCTTGGTGACCGCACTCATGTCGAAGTCATTGTTGTCACGAACAGTGATCAACCCGTTCTTGGTGACGAAGATAGAGATTTCTTCGTTGTTGAGATCACGAGTTTTTGTATCAAAGTTGGCTGCATAAGCATTGATGAAGATGTGGGAGTCGTAGTGCTCCAACTTGGGTCGCTGCTTACCGTTGAGAGCGTCAGCCAAAGCAAGTTTGTTCAGCCCCAGTTCTTTGCCCAGCTCCGCAAGCTCCGCTTCGGTGGGATCGACAAAATCGAACCAGTAGAAGTCACTGGTGGACTTTTGAATCCGGGAGATGTCCTCGAAAGGAAAGTTACTCTCAACGAGCTTTCCCTTTTTGTAGAGCCTGCTTTGTGCCATGAGCCAATCTTAGGTTTGAAAAAGAGATTTCCACTTCCTCACAGGTGTCCCTCCGCGGTAATCTGCTTGTAACCAAAGACGGGCAGGATGTATGTATGGCAACCCTCTTTGATGGCTATGGCAACACCCGTGAATCACCTCGGGTACGTAAGGGTGCCGCTGCGTGGGACGAGATGTTCCCCAAGATCGAGAAGCCCGGTAATCCCCGCGCTCCCTATAAAGATCTCTACAACGCCCTGGCTCAGATGACCCAGGAAGAGCTTCGTGGCCGCACCGAAGCTCTTGCTAGTTCTTACCTCGCCCAGGGAGTGACTTTCGACTTTGCCGGTGAAGAACGCCCCTTCCCACTCGACGCTGTACCTCGCGTAATTGAAACTGACGACTGGAACAACGTCGAGGCGGGCGTGCAGCAGCGCGTCAAAGTTCTGGAAATGTTCCTGGCCGATGTCTATGGCCCACAGAATGCCGTGCGCGATGGCGTGATTCCGGCCAAATTGATCAGCACGTCAAGCCACTACCACCGCCAAGCTGCGGGAATTCGATCTGCAAACGGCGTGCGTATTCACGTGGCAGGTATTGACCTCATTCGTGACCAGCAGGGTGACT
>JBEBAV010000008.1:0-3336 GCA_041158725.1 Actinomycetota bacterium | reverse complement strand
ACGTTGTGAACTCTGGTTTGCTCAATGAGATCACCGAAACTGTCGCGGCAGGTGCCACACCACAGGCTGCTCGTAAGTGGTGGACTGGTGAGATTGCTCGCTTGGCAAACGCCGCAGAGGGGGATGAAGGTATCGACATTTCCCCAGCACAGGTTGCTGAACTACAGCAGTTGGTCGATGAAGGAACTCTGACTGACCGTCTGGCCCGCCAAGTTCTTGAAGCTGTTGCTGCGGGCGAGGGTTCTCCTCGTGAGATCGTCGAGACCAAGGGTCTTGCTGTGGTCAGTGATGATGGTGCCTTGATTGCGGCTATTGATGAAGCACTTTCCGCTCAGCCGGATGTCCTCGAGAAGATCAAGGACGGCAAGGTTCAGGCTGCTGGAGCGGTTATTGGCGCTGTGATGAAGGCAATGCAGGGCAAAGCAGATGCGGCACGCGTTCGTGAACTCGTGCTCGAACGAGCTGCAGCGCTCTAAACTACATTCAACGGTGAAAAACTCTTCACCCTGGTTTTGAAGGATTTCTTATGCGAATTCTCTTGTTCATTGTCGTCATGGTGCTGTCTGTGACCTCGTGCTGGGCATTTGGTCAGGCATTCGTTTACCCCGAGTTCGGTGGCCTCATTTTCGGTTCCGGCGTTATCGGAGCGACCATCGCTTTCGGTCTCGCTTCAAGGTGGAACCGCGCCTAGTTCCATTCTCCATGTCGACATGGACGCGTTCTTCGCGTCTGTGGAGGTACTAGACCGTCCTGACGTGGTCGGCAAACCTGCCGTCGTTGCTCACGACTCTCCGCGCTCGGTTGTGACCAGCGCAACCTATGAAGCAAGGGCATTAGGAATCCGCTCTGCCATGCCCTTGAGTAATGCCAAACGTTTGGCTCCCGACGTTATTGTTCTTGAACCACACTTTGAGAAGTATCGACACTTTTCGCGCAGAGTGATGAATGTTTTTCATGACTTCACCCCATTGGTGGAGCAGCTCTCCATCGATGAAGCGTTCCTCGATGTTTCGGGTGCTCAGAAAATCTTTGGTAGTCCGGAGGAGATAGCTCGGCAGATCAAAGACCGTGTTCTGGCAGAAACAGGTTTGCCCTGTTCTGTAGGTGTGGCTAGTACAAAGTTTGTGGCCAAACTTGCTTCGACAAAGTCGAAGCCCAACGGGCTACTTGTTGTCCCTGAAGAGGACACCCTTGAGTTTCTTCACCCGTTGCCGATTGATGCTCTCTGGGGTGTCGGCAAGAAGACGGCTGAGATTCTTCATAAGCGCGGACTTCACACCGTTGCAGATGTTGCTCACTCCCCAGAACACAGCTTGATCTCAGCACTGGGGCAAGCTACAGGTTCACACCTGTATGCGCTTTCCTGGGCTAGGGATCCACGCCCTGTAGTGACTGAGCGTGTAGAGAAGAGCATGGGGAAAGAACACACCTTCAATGAAGATGTGACTGACCTGGAGAAACTCAAAGCAACACTGCTTTTTCAAGCTGATTATGTGGGAGCGCAGCTGCGTAAAGCGCAGATTGAAGCCCGCACGATTGGGTTGAAGGTCACCTTCTCCGACTTTGAATCGCTTACCCGCAGTAGGACATTGCCTGAAAGTACCAGCGTGGGCAGAGAAATCCACAAGAATGTCTGTGAGCTCCTCGACGACCTTCGGATTGGTGGACGTGCAGTGAGGCTTATTGGTGTTCGCGCTGCCGGTTTGGTCGAAGCCGGTGGTCAACAACTCTCCTTGTGGGAAGACGATGTGGATCCCTGGAAAGACGCCGAGATTGTGATCGACCAGGTTGAACAAAAATTTGGCCCCGCTAGTGTCCGTCCAGCGTCGTTGTTGCGTAAGATTGAACCCACACGGGAGTCCGGTACACCGGGCTGAGAGGGAAGTTCCGTAATTTCCGACCGTCGAACCTGATCTGGATCATGCCAGCGCAGGGAGGCATTCTCAACGAATATCCCGTGCCCTCATTTCTACTGAAAGGGGCACGCAAGTGCACGCAACACCTGTTAATCAGTTCCGCTGGCGCACCGTCGATATTGTCGTGGCGAGCGTTATCGGAGTCGCATCCGGAATCATTTTCTGGGCTTGGGGCCTGGCCTATGGCCCACTCTCGGCAGCACTGGCAGCAACGCCAGGCCTGTCCGCCCTGTTGGGCGGCGGCTGGCTCTTTGCTGCTGTCCTAGGCGGTCTGATTGTTCGAAAGCCTGGTGCTGCAATCTATACCGAGCTCATCGCAGCAACTGTTTCTGCACTCATTGGAAGCCAGTGGGGTTTTGGAACTCTCGTCTCGGGCCTCGTTCAGGGTTTGGGAGCTGAGATCGTATTTGCGCTCTTCCTCTACGCCAACTGGAACGTGTTCACCGCTATATTGGCTGGTGCTGGTGCTGGTGTTGCAATGAGCATCAATGACCTCGTTGTCTGGTACCCGGGCGTGGACGCAGGTTTCCAAACTGTCTATGTCATCTGCGGTGTCATCTCCGGCGCTGTCATCGGTGGGCTTGTTCCCTGGTTCATCATGCGAGGGCTTGCCCGTGCAGGGGCACTGGGCCGATTTGCCGCTGGACGCCAGAACTAAGTGGTTACTCTCTCAGTTCAGGAGTGGGGCTGGCAGTTTGCTGCCCGCTCTGCTCCTGCGCTGAGCAACATTTCCTTCGATATTGAGCAGGGGGAGCGCGTGCTCCTCCTTGGTGCCTCTGGAGTGGGAAAGAGCACGCTGTTGCGTGCACTTGCAGGAGTGCTCGGTGAAGACGAAGGGGCTTCCTCGGGAAAACTTCTGATCAACTCCGTTGCTCCGGAGAATTCTCGCGGAACGGTCGGATTAGTTCTGCAAGATCCGGAAAACCAGATCATCTTGGAACGCGTGGGTGATGATGTTGCGTTCGGGTGTGAAAATCTTGGCGTACCCCGGGAAGAAATATGGGGGCGCGTCAAGCACTCTCTCTCATTAGTGGGTTTGGATGTTCCGCTCTCACAGCCCACATCCGCACTCTCTGGTGGGCAGAAGCAGCGTCTAGCTTTAGCCGGGGTTCTGGCTATGCAGCCAGAAATCATTGCCCTCGATGAGCCCACTGCTAATTTGGACCCGGCAGGAGCTGCACAACTGAAGAAGGCAGTCACTGAGGTGGCAGACGCTACTGGTGCCACGATCATCATGGTGGAGCATCGCGTGGATCTGTGGTGGGATTTCGCTAGCCGCATCATCGTTGTGGGTCACGAGGGTGTTCTGTGGGATGGTCAACCCACTGCGTTACCGCCAGCGACAGCACAGTTACTCGACGCTGCCGGAGTGTGGTTGCCCCACAAAGTCATTCCTACGTCAGACAAACACACTGGGACT
>JBEBAV010000007.1:0-3081 GCA_041158725.1 Actinomycetota bacterium | reverse complement strand
AGCGGCTATGGCCTGGATGTGGCCACTGAAGAGCGCCTGGTTCGACTAGCACGCGAGGTGACAGAGGAAGTCACATTCCTGGGTGCTCACGTTGTTCCCGCTGAATACAAGGATTCACGCGAAGAGTATGTGCAGTTAGTTATGGGCGAGATGCTTTCTGCCTGCGCTCCCCACTCCAAGTGGATTGACGTGTTTTGCGAAGAAGGCGCATTCACTGTTGAGGAATCCAGGCGGATTCTCAACGCCGGTAAAGCTGCAGGTCTGCTCCCCCGCGTTCACGCATCACAACTAGGCCCCGGGGAAGGCATCGCTCTGGCTATTGAGGTTGGAGCTGCTTCTGTTGATCACTGCACTTTCCTGAGTGATGAAGACATTGCAGCCTTAGCTTCCTCAGAAACAGTGGCAACTCTGTTGCCCGGTGTCGAATTCTCCACGAAACAGCCCTACCCTTCTGCACGAAAGCTCATTGATGCTGGAGTGACTGTGGCACTCTCCACCGACTGCAACCCAGGATCAAGCTTTACCTCTTCCATGCCCTTCTGTATTGCTGTAGCGGTTCGAGAGATGGGTATGACTCCAGCGGAAGCGCTCTGGGCTGCCACAGCAGGTGGAACCCGCGCCCTTCAGCGCACTGATATCGGTCAACTTGCTGTGGGCATGCGGGCAGACATCGCCGAGATCACTGCCCCCAGCTATGTCCACTTGGCCTATCGCCCAGGTGTTCCCTTGGTTGGGCGGGTCTGGAAAGACGGAGAACTTATCGCTGGCTAAGGCCTGCGACAGCCTCAAGAACACAGAGCGCTGCGAGGCGAATGGTCCGGCCATCGGGAGCGTCCATTGTGGCATCGATCTCAGCCAGGTCAATGGACTGAACTTGCCGGTGTGCACCGGCTACCCGTGCCGCCTGACGAAGTTCATAGGCGCTGATACCGCCCGGAACACTCGCCGGGCAGGCAGGAGCAACAGCTCGGTCACAGACATCCACATCAAGATCCACGTGAATAGGCCCACCAGCAGAACCAGCAATGCTCAAGGCTTCTGCCATCACATCCGACATGGGGCGGCGAGCAAGTTCATCACGGTGAATAACCGTGATACCGAGTTCCTGAGCACGTCGGGCATAGGCAACAGAGTTGGCAAAGTCCTGAATACCAATCTGAACAATACGCTCGGGGTTCAAACCCGCTTCGATAAGCCTGCGCACAGGCGAGCCATTGCTCACTCCATCACGGAGGTCATAGTGAGCGTCGAGGGTAATTAAACCTGCGGTCTCCAGATCACTTCCCCACACCCCTAAAGCAGAGGCAACCGTGATGGAGTTATCTCCGCCAAGAGCAATGACGAGGTCAGATGCTTTAGCTGCGTCGGCCATTAGAGCGATGGTTCGGGCTTCACCCGCAGGAGAATCAGGTTCACTCACGTTGCCAAAGTCAGCAACGGTGAGCTCTTCTAGGTCTGTGATGTGCGTGGCAGCTGGGCCGTTTTTCTCAGATGATCCCCTGTCCTGCATCAAGGCAGGAGAGTAACGAAACAATGCCTCACGAATAGCATCAGGGGTTTCATGAGCATTGGTGGCACTCAACGAAGTTTGTGAGGCAGGAACCCCCACGAGAGCTACATCTATGTGCTTTCCAGCAGGAAGGTCTTCAGGGCTTGGCCAACCACCGGCGCGAGGCCACAGTGGGTCGGAAGATAAACCTGCAGGGGATTTAGACATCCGCAGCCTTTGCAGCTTTCTGTCCCTGAACAGCGGCAAAAATGACACCTACGACGAGAGCGCCTGTTGCTACCTCGACGAGGTAGGCCTGGTATTCGGAAGGGATAAACAGTGACACGACAAGCAAGGTGGCATTCACCAGTGCGGTATCACGCATCAGCGGATACGCGGCAACGTGTGCTGCAAGCCAGGTTTTGTCATTCTTGCGGGTTGCCTTGGTGCGAATACCCGCCCAGGCGTTAGGTCCAACTTTGCCCGTGGCAGACCGGGCAACTACGGCATAAAGAATGACGTCGACTGCAATAGACAACGAAACGATGAGCCAGTGAATGCCAGAATCCATGCCTCTAGGCTACTTCTTCTTGTTACTACTGCGGGTCTTGTAGATCAATCATTTCGCCGTGCTCTGGAGCACGAACCTTCCAGTTGAGTTCAGAAGAAATTCTGAATCGCATCCGATCAGCTGCACCCATCTCACCATGAGTGACATACGTCATCTTTGGTGCAGTTGCGGAACGTTTCATCCACTCCAGAATCTCGGTGGAATCAGCGTGACCAGACATGCTCTCCAGCTGAATGACTTCGGCACGAATGGGCACATCGCGACCGAAGATGCGCAAACTTGATGCACCCTCAGCGAGGAGTGCACCACGCGTTCCACCAGCTTGGTAGCCCGAGATGAGAATGGCGTTGTTGGGATCTTCACCGAATGCCACCAAGTGGTGAAGTACGCGACCTCCAGTCATCATGCCGGAAGCGGCAATGATGATCATGGGTCCGTGACGCTCATTCAACGCTTTAGATTCTTCGACCGTGCCCACCATGTGTGCCACGTCATAGACCGACTCGAATTCTTCAACAGGAATCGTGTGTTCTTCTTGGTGTTTGTGATACATCCGGGTTGCGCTGGCAGCCATCGGGCTATTGACGTATATAGGGACACGTGGGATCTCTCCCCGCTCCATCAAACGCCAGATGTGCAACATCAGTCCCTGTGTGCGCCCCACCGCAAACGCAGGGATTACCACAACTCCCCCATGATCCAACACGGGCTTGAGTGCAGGGCCAAGTTCTGCTTCAGGATCAATATTGGGGTGGGTGCGGTTTCCATAAGTTGATTCGGTGACGAGAATGTCTGCACCTTCAAAATCACGTGGAGGCTTCATGAGCGGATCATGTTGTCTGCCCATGTCACCGGTGAAATGCAGGCTGGTGCCTGCAACATCGATGTGCAGCTGTGATGCTCCAAGAATGTGTCCTGCAGGAAGGAATGTAGCCTTCACGCCGGGAACAACATCCAGAACTTCGTCAAAGTCAGCTGTGCGGAACTGCGACAGTGCTTGTTCCACGTCCTGGATTGTGTA
>JBEBAV010000006.1:0-5647 GCA_041158725.1 Actinomycetota bacterium | reverse complement strand
CTCAAGATGCGTGCTGTTTGGGAGACCGCATCGAAGATGTTGTCCATGATCGCACCCTGCACTCGGTCCCGCAGGGTCTCAAACTCAGCCTTCTGGAAGATCATGCCGTCTTCGCGCATGGAGAAGAGAACACTGTCCACGCTGGCCGCTATCGCATCTGTGATGAGAGCTGACAGGTTTGCATAGGGGCTCTGGGTGAGAATGAGTTTCTCTTGTGCGGTGAGGTGTTCCTGCACGTATTTCGCAGGGGAGGGCACCGCGGCAATGACCAGTGCTCTGGTTCCGAGAGGATGCTCCCGTTTCTGGTCTGCTTCGGTGGCCAGGAGCCTGATGTTAACTTCTTGGCGGGCGGTACCAGGGTTGGTGACAACCAGTGCGGGGTATGCACGAACGGTGTTGCCACCGTGCTGGGCATCGACTGTTCTGGGTAGTTCTGTGAAGTCCCAACTGGTGAGTCCATCACGCTCGAGTGGTGAACTCACGCGTTCTGCCACTTCGGCCACGGCATCTCTGCTCTTTTCTGCCAGGGCGCGCTGCAGCTTGCTCAAGTTCTTGTCTGTGCCGAGGTTCTTCCCGGTGCTGCCAATCACTCGGTAGGTCATGCGCAAGTGATCAGGTAGACGCTCTGGATCAAAGTCAGTGGCTGAGACAAGAGCGCCACTGAGTGTTTGCAACGCCTTCGCCACGCTGGCAAGCAGGCTTCCCTGGGGAGTCTCAGGCAGCGTGGCAGCAGCCTTGGCTGCCCAGTCCGCTGCCGGGACGACCTGCCTCCTGATGTTCTTCGGCAGTGTTTTGATCAGTCCTGTGATGAGTTCCAGACGAAGGCCTGGAACCAGCCACTCGAAAGCTTCTGGTTCCATTCTGGCTAGCAGTGGCAGGGGAACCTCAACGGTGACACCGTCATCCTCACGGCCTGGTTCGAAGCGGTATTTGAGCTTCAGCCTCTGGTCGCCATAGACCCACTCGGAAGGGAACTCATTCTCGTCATGTTCTGCTTCTGATTCTTCGAGCAGGTCAGAGCGTTGCATGGTGAGGAAGTCGGGGTTGGTGCTGCGCTCTCTCTTCCACCAGCCTTCAAAGCTGCGGGTGGAGAGAACATCTGCAGGAATGCGTTGGTCATAGAAAGCAAAGACAACTTCGTCGTCGGCGAGGATGTCTCGTCTGCGGGAGCGTTCTTCAAGTTCTTCCAGCTGCCTGCGCAGTGCTCGGTTGCTGCGGTCAAAGGCTTGCTTCGAATCCCATTCGCCCTCTACCAGGGCATGGCGAATAAACAGTTCCCGGCAGAGTTCTGGATCAATCCGGGAATACTGCATTCTTCGGTGTGCTACCAGCGTGACGCCAAAGAGTGTGACGCGCTCATATGCCACCACAGCACCCTGGTTCTTTTCCCAGTGGGGTTCGCTATAGCTGCGCTTGCAGAGATCGCCAGCAATCTTTTCTGCCCAGCCTGGATCTATGGCTGCGTTAGTGCGGGCATAAAGCCTGCTGGTTTCTACCAGTTCCGCACTCATCACGGCTGCTGGTGGTTTCTTAGCCAGGGCAGAGCCGGGAAAAATGACGAACTTCTGGTTCCTGGCTCCCATGTATTCGTGCTGCTGCTTGCGGGGAGAGTTCTTGTCCCCGTATTTGCCGGCACCGAGCTTGTTATCGCTGACTTGCTTGAGACCGATGTGGGAGAGCAGTCCTGCAAGCAGGGATTTGTGTATTCCGTCGGGGTCAACCTTGGGCTCTCCTAAGGTCAGACCCAGTGGCTTAGTCAGTGTCTTGAGTTGGCGGAAGACGTCATTCCATTCCCGCACGCGTAGGTAGTTGAGGTATTCCGCTTTACACATCCTGCGGAACGCACTCGAAGAGAGTTCTTTCTGTTTCTCTTCGAGATAGTTCCAGAGGTTAAGCAAAGACAGGAAGTCACTCGTGGGGTCCGTGAAGCGCGCATGGGAAAGATCTGCTTGTGGTCGTTTCTCAAGTGGGCGCTCGCGCGGGTCCTGAACGGTGAGCCCAGCAACAATGGCCATCACTTCTCGAGTGACACCGTGGTGTCGTGACTCCAACACCATCCGTGCAAAGCGCGGTTCTATTGGCAGTCGTGAAAGATCATGACCAATCTTGGTGAGCTTGGTTGCTCCCGTGTTGTTCTGAATAGCCCCCAGTTCCTTGAGCAGATCTAGGCCGTCTTTGACCCCTCGGGAGTCTGGGGTCTGCAGAAAGGGGAACTGAGAAATATCCCCCAGACCCAGGGACGCCGCTTGCAGAATCACCGACGCGAGGTTGGTGCGCAAGATTTCGGGGTCGGTGAATTCTGGGCGGCGCTCGAAGTCCTCTTCGGAGTAGAGACGGATTGCAATACCGTCACTGGTTCGACCACAGCGTCCCGAGCGCTGGTTGGCACTTGCTTGCGAGATGGCTTCTATCGGAAGGCGCTGAACTTTGGCTCGGGGACTGTATCGGGAGATGCGTGCTGTTCCGGCATCAACGACGTATTTGATGCCGGGGACTGTGAGGCTTGTCTCGGCCACGTTGGTGGCCAGGATGATGCGTCGTCGAAGCCCTGCAACCTTGCTGGGCTCGAACACTTTGTGCTGGTCTGCTGCCGAGAGCCGGCCATAGAGAGGAAGCACTTCCGTGCCGGACTTCATCCGCCCGGCAGCAATGTGTCCTTCGATAGCTTCTTGGGCGTCACGGATCTCGGTCTCACCAGAAAGGAACACCAGGACATCTCCCGGTGCTTCCTTTTCCAGCTCGTTGAGAGCGGAGATGATGCCGTCCAGGTAATCTCTTGCAGAATGCTCAGGAGCTTTTGTTTGCTTGTTTGCCTCGTCAGCGAGCTCGTCGTCATCGACGTCATCACTGGACATCTTGTCTTCGGTGAGAGGGCGATAGCGAATCTCTATCGGGAAGGTGCGCCCTGAGACCTCAATCATGGGTGCTCCACCAAAGTGCGTGGAGAAGCTCTCAGGGTCGATGGTGGCCGAGGTGATGATGAGCTTCAGGTCGGGGCGCTGAGGAAGCAGTTGTTTGAGATAGCCCAAGAGGAAGTCGATATTCAGACTGCGCTCATGGGCCTCGTCGATGATGATGGTGTCATAGGCCTTGAGCATGCGGTCGCGCTGCAGGGCGTTGAGCAAAATACCGTCGGTCATCACCTTGACCTCGGTTTCAGCGCTTGCTTGGTCAGTGAAGCGGACTTGGTATCCGACCAGGCCACCGAGTTCAACCCCCAGCTCTTCAGCAATGCGCTCAGCTACCGCCCGAGCTGCAATTCTTCTGGGCTGGGTGTGAGCAATGCTGGTTCGCCCTAATTCCAGGCACATCTTGGGAATCTGGGTGGTCTTTCCCGAGCCGGTGGCACCGGCAATGATGACAACTTGGTTCTCGCGAATGACCTCAAGAATCTCTTCACGACGCTCACTGACCGGCAGGTCAGGGGGATACGTGATGAGTGCGGCGTCCATGGGCTTGTTCCAGCCTACGCGAGGGGTGTTTATACCTGCCGTCTAGTGTGACAAACTAACTAAGCCCAACTCTTTGAGGAGAAATACGTGTCTACAGCCGCTTCAGCACAAACCGCACCCGATAAGGGCTTCCGTCGTGCCGCAGTTATCCTTCTGGGGCTCCTGGGAGCCATCCAGGTAGCTGACCCACTGATCTCCTCTCTCGCTCTGGTGAAGGCATCAGACGAACTCAACTTCTCTGCGTCGACTCAGTCGCTTGCAGCAGGTATTTCAACCCTCGCACTCGCAGCGACCGCTATCCCCGGCGGTATGTTGGCTGACCGTTACGGTCGCCGTCTTCTTCTTGCACTTTCTGTCCTGGTGGCAACTGCTGGTCAGCTGATGACTGCAACCGCTGGTCTGATTGACTCCAAAGCAGGAACGGCTGTTCTGTTCTACCTCCTCGGACGCATCATCACCGGTGTTGCACTCGGTGTTACCTTCGGTGCGTCCTACGGCATGCTTCGCAACGTTTCCAGCGCCAAGTCACTTGGTCCAGCAATGGCGACCTACAACATTGTGAACGGCATCATTCCGGTTATCGCCATGGTTCTCGGTGGTGTCCTCATCGGTATCAACTGGCGATTGGCTTACCTGATTCTTCCCGTGATCTCCGTCATCGCCTTCTTCTTCGTCAAGCCCATCCTGCCCAAGATCGACAAGCTTCCCGCTACCAAGGTGGACTACCTTGGCATGCTCTTTGTTGCTATTGGTATCGCAGGTTTGCTTTACGGATTGAGCAATGCCACAAACGGTTTTGGTCACCCTGCTTTCTACGTTCCCGTCATCATCGCGCTGATTTCTCTTGCTGCGTTCGGTATTCGTGAGAACAAAACCTCCTCTCCCGTCTTCCCCATCAAGTTGCTCACCCACCCCGCATTCTTGGGTGCTGTTGTGATGGGTATCTTCTGGAACATGGCGTCTGCTTCAATGAGCCAGATGCTGCCAAACATTTTCCAGTACGTCACCCACATCCCCGCAGCACTCCTGGGTGCAGCAAGCCTGCCCATGTCTGCTGCCGGCATCGTCGGTTCCGTTATTGCAGGTGCCGCACTGGGTAAGGGTTCCAAGCCTCGTACCACTGCCGCCATTGGTTACGCACTGATGGTCATCGGTTTCTTCAGCTACCTCATCCTGACCCCCACTGCGAGCTACACCCTCTTCCTTCCGGGCATGATCATCGCTGCTGTTGGTTGGATGATGAACGCCACCAGCCAGGGCAACCTGTTCATTACCTTGGCTCCTGCCAAGTTCTATGGCCCAGTGACCTCCAGCAAGCTTGCTGTGGGACAGTTCGGTTACGCACTGGGTCTCACCGGTAGCACCGTGATGGTTTCACTCTTCACTCTTTCAGGCGTGAGCAAAGCCACCAAGGGTGCTGTTGCTGGTGACAGTAACTGGGATGCCATCACGAGCTACCTGGCAACGGGTTCCACCACCAACACGTCGTTGTCTGCTGTCAGCCCTGCAGATCTTGCCGGTATTTACACCTCAGCATTCATCACCACCATCGTGATCATCGCGATCGTGACCGCTGTTGCTGGTTTAGGTATGTACCTCTTGCTCAAGAACAAGAAGGCAAGCATTCCTGTGGACGAATACCTGGGTTTGACGAACTAAGTCCCACCAGTTTTCTCGTTCCACTTCGTTTGTTTAGGCTCTAACCATGCTGACCCGTTCTGAGTTCCTTTCCCGTGCCTCACAACCCCTCGCTATCGATGGGGGGATGAGTACGGAATTAGAGCAGCAGGGTTGCACGCTAGAGGGCTCACTCTGGACTGCGCAGACACTGCTGGATAATCCTGCACTGGTTGAGTCCGCTCACAAGGCCTATGTTGATGCGGGTGCAGGCGTAGTCATTACTTCCAGCTACCAAATCTCACGTGCAGGTTTTGAAGAAGTGGGCTTGACAGCAGCAGATTCTGACCGCGCCCTGCGCGCCAGCATCGAAGTTGCCCGCAAGGCTGTTGCTGGAACAGACAGTCTGGTCGCTGCCAGCGTGGGCCCCTACGGCGCAATCCTGCACGACGGCAGCGAATACAAGGGCAACTACGGCAAGACGGTTGACGAGCTCCGCGCATTCCACGCAGAACGTCTGGCTGTGCTTCTGTCAGCAAATCCCGATTTGCTCGCCATCGAGACCATCCCTGATGCGC
>JBEBAV010000005.1:0-5149 GCA_041158725.1 Actinomycetota bacterium | reverse complement strand
AAGATGTTGAGGAAGGTGAGCATTTCTGCCTGCTGGGCACCGCCCACGAAGATGTCCCCGCCAGTGGCCAGCGCGGCAGAAGCCCAGCTTGCTGCTTCGTTACGGTCGAACAGTGCACGGTGGGTGTAACCCTCGAGCTTGTCCACACCTTCGATGCGAATGACGCGGTCAGTATCAACCGAAATGATGGCACCCATCTTCTGCAAGATGTTGATGAGATCCATGATCTCTGGCTCAATAGCAGCACCAGAAAGTTCGGTCTTTCCCTTCGCACGCACGGCGGTGAGTAGAACCTGCTCTGTTGCCCCCACGCTGGGATAAGGCAAAGAAATCTTGGTACCCACGAGACCATCGGGAGCAGTCATACGAATACCGGAAGGAAGCTTCTCAATAACTGCACCGAAGCTTCCGAGAACTTCTAGGTGGTAGTCAATGGGTCGGTCGCCAATACGGCAACCACCGAGGTCTGGGATGAATGCTTCGCCGAGACGGTGAAGCAGCGGACCACAAAACAAGATGGGAATACGGCTAGAACCGGCGTGAGCATCAATGTCTGTCATGTGTGCAGACTCAACACCAGCAGGATCCAAGTTCAGGGTGCCTGCAGCAACATCGTGCTCAACCTTGACACCATGAACCTCGAGAAGTCCCTTGACCACACGAACGTCGCTGATATCTGGCACGTCACGTAACTCACTGGGGCTCTCCCCCAACAGTGCAGCAACCATGGCCTTAGTGACCAAGTTCTTTGCACCCTTGACCTCAATGCGGCCAGAAAGTGGACGCCCACCATTGATGGTGATGGTGTCCCCTGAGAGGCCTACGCGTGCGCCAGCGGCGCGTGCGTCGTTAGCAACGGTGTTCATGCATGCCTCACAGGAAGAGTCTTGGGGCGCCAGGCCTCACGCTTCGCTTCGAAGTCAGTGATGGCCTGCTCGTTACGCAAGGTTAGCGCGATGTCGTCAAGTCCTTCGAGCAAACGCCAGCGAATGTAGTCATCCACTTCGAACGGAACAACCAGCTCACCCAGGGTTGCCTTCTTCTCGATGAGATCAACGGTCATCTCAACACCTGGCTGAGCCTCAAGTGCTGACCAGAGCTTTTCGCAGTCTGACTCGGAGATAACTCCGGTGAGAAGACCCTGCTTGCCAGAGTTTCCTCGGAAGATGTCCGCAAATTTGGGAGCCAAGACTGCATCGAAACCAAAGTCACGAAGTGCCCAGACAGCGTGCTCACGCGAGGAACCCGTACCGAAGTCAGGACCTGCAACAAGTACTCGAGCACCCTGGTATTCAGGTTTGTTCAGCAAGAACTCAGGGTCCTGACGCCAGTTAGCAAAGAGTGCGTCATCGAAACCTGTCTTGGTCACACGCTTGAGATAGACGGCAGGAATGATCTGGTCAGTGTCGACGGCACTGCGTCGCAGGGGAACACCAACGCCGGTGACAGTAGTGAATTTCTCCATGACTAGCCTTCCAAATCTGAGGGGCTCGAGAGCGTGCCGCGAATCGCGGTCGCTGCAGCCACTTGTGGGGAGACAAGGTGGGTGCGACCACCTTTGCCCTGACGTCCTTCGAAGTTACGGTTCGAGGTAGAGGCGCAACGCTCCCCTGGCGCAAGCTGGTCAGGGTTCATTCCCAGACACATGGAACAGCCGGCAAAGCGCCATTCCGCACCGAACTCTTCAATGATCTTGTCCAAGCCTTCAGCTTCTGCCTCGAGGCGAACGCGCGCCGAACCTGGCACGACCATGACGCGAACACCTTCAGCCTTTTTCTTTCCTTGAATGATGGAAGCAAAGGCGCGGAGGTCCTCGATACGGCTGTTGGTGCACGACCCCATGAAGACTGCATCAACGGGAACATCTTTGAGCTTGGTGCCCGGCTTGAGATCCATGTATTCGAGCGCACGTTCAGCTGCAGCACGTTCGTTGGGGTCAGAGAAATCTTCAGGCTAAGGAACAACATCGCTCAATGAGACACCCTGACCGGGATTGGTTCCCCAGGTCACGAATGGTTCAAGTTCGTTGGCGTCGAGGTTAACCTCAGCGTCGAAGACGGCGCCCTCATCGGTCGGCAGTGTCTTCCAGTAGGCAACTGCCTCATCCCAGTCAGCACCCTGTGGGGCGTGTGGACGGCCTTCCAGGTAGTCAAACGTGGTCTGATCAGGTGCGACCATACCGGCACGTGCACCTGCCTCGATTGCCATGTTACAGATGGTCATGCGACCTTCCATGGACAGCGCACGAATAGCTGAGCCGCGGAATTCAAGGACATATCCTTGACCACCGTTGGCACCGATCTTCGCAATCACCGCAAGAATGATGTCCTTGGCTGAAACACCCGGCTTGAGAGTTCCCTCAACGTTGATGGCCATGGTCTTGAAGGCTTTGAGTGGCAAGGTCTGGGTCGCCATGACGTGCTCTACCTCGCTGGTACCAATACCGAAAGCCATTGCACCAAAAGCACCGTGAGTGGATGTGTGTGAGTCACCACAAACAACGGTGATACCAGGCATGGTCAACCCCAACTGAGGACCCACAACGTGAACAATGCCCTGTTCAAGATCTCCCAGCGAATGCAGGCGAACACCGAACTCTTCCGCGTTGTTGCGCAGGGTCTGAATCTGGACACGACTGGTCTCGTCCGCGATGGGCTTATCAATCGCGAGCGTAGGAGTGTTGTGGTCTTCGGTGGCGATCGTGAGATCAAGTCGACGCAGTGGTCGCCCTGCCTGACGCAGGCCATCAAATGCTTGCGGGCTAGTTACTTCGTGAACCAGGTGGAGGTCAATGTAGATGAGATCGGGAGTACCGTCTTCGCCTTTAACGACCAGGTGGTCGTCCCACACTTTTTCCGCAAGAGTTCTTGGTTTGTTCACCTTGCAATTCTACTTCGTGTGCGAAGTAGCTTCTGCAGAACGCATCTTCACCAGGCTGGCAACAGTGGCAACGGCCATGGAAGCAACAATGACCAGCAGCGAGGTCACGGTGCTGATTTCTGGAGCCCACTCAATGTGTTGACCACCATTGATGAAGGGAAGTTCGTTCTCGTGCATGGCGTGCAGTACCAGCTTCACGCCAATAAAGCCCAGAATGAATGCAATTCCATATTTGAGATAAACCAGCTTGTCGAGCAGTCCACCCAGCAAGAAGTAGAGCTGGCGCAGACCCATCAGAGCAAAGATGTTCGCAGCAAAGACGAGGAACGGGCTGGTGGTAATACCGAAAATGGCAGGAATCGAGTCAAACGCGAAGATTACGTCCGTGATAGCAATCGTGATGAACACCACAATCATGGGCGTAAACATCTTCTTGCCGTTGTGAACGGTTCGAATCTTGGCACCGTCAAACTCAGGCGACATGGTGATGCGCTTGCGCATGAAGGTAATCAGCTTGCCTTCAGTTTCTTCCTCATCCTCATGTGAGCGGAAGGCCTGGTGGTAGGCAGTGTAGAGCAGGAATGCGCCGAAGATGTAGAAAATCCAGGAGAAGTTTTCGATGAGGGCAGCACCCAACAGGATGAAAATACCGCGCAGAATGAGCGCCATGATGATGCCCACCATGAGCACTTCTTGTTGATATTTTCGTGGCACAGCAAAGCGACTCATGATGATGACGAAGACAAACAAGTTGTCAATGCTCAAGCTGTATTCAGTCAACCAACCGGCATAGAACTGACCGGCGTGCTCGACGTCACCGAGGGCGAGAATGGCCCCACCGAATGCGATGGCAAGCAGGGCATAGAACCCGACCCACAATGCCGCTTCC
This sequence comes from Actinomycetota bacterium, assembly GCA_041158725.1. Taxonomy (GTDB): domain Bacteria; phylum Actinomycetota; class Actinomycetes; order Actinomycetales; family Microbacteriaceae; genus Aurantimicrobium. The sequence goes on along the minus strand of JBEBAV010000005.1, from coordinate 1,380 downwards.
TTCATCGAAGGAATGTGTGGGCGCTTGAAGATGATGAGCAGGTCCGCCACCAAAATCAAGGTCAAGACAACAAGCGAACCAATTTCAAACCACGCGGGGAGAGCACCATCCATAGTGACTCAAGGTTACCGGTAAGAACGCTGTGAATTTCCTCAAAAACAGGCAAGAACCCTCGCCAGTTGGCGAGGGTTCTTGTGATGGTGACCCCAGCGGGATTCGAACCCGCGTTACCGCCGTGAGAGGGCGGCGTACTAGGCCGCTATACGATGGGGCCGTTTGCGACGTGTCAATAATGCCACAAGAACGAATTGCCCGCCAATCGAGCCAGTTATTCCTAGATGAAAACTCGCACAGCAGCGGGGACGACATCCACCTGAACAGGCAATGACCAGACTCGCTCGCCATCGGCATACGCCACAATACCGGGGGCATCGAGCACCACTGTTTTTCCGCGTTCGATGAGAACCTCCGGCTCACTGATATGGGTCCCCGCAAAGACGCGAGGAAACAGTCGTAAGAAGCGCAGTCGCGACAGCGGCCGCAGCAGGAAGATATCCAACAAGCCATCACGCATGCTGGCCTGAGGAGTGACTTTCATGCCACCTCCCATGGTGGAGTTATTGGCAACAGAAATGAGCATGGCCGATTCTTCACGCGAAACCCCATCAACGGTGAGGGAATAGGTCACTGGCTTGAGGGAGAAAAGTTCTCTCAGCAACGCCAGGGTGTAGCGAGACTTCCCCTTGGGCCAGGTCATGGCGTTCGCCCGCTCATTCACAATGGCATCAAATCCGGCAGAAAGAATGCTGGCAAACCACCGCACCTCAGAGCCATCAACGCTGGTAATCCGACCTAAGTCGAGACGTTCCGGCTCTCTTTCCAAGGAAGCGACCATCAGAGAAATACATTTCTGCAGATCACCGACCGGCAGCCCTATCCCTCGAGCCAAGTCATTACCGGTTCCTGCCGGCACTACGGCGAAGGGAACAGATGTTTGGGAAACCATATTGACGGCAAGAGACACCATCCCGTCACCACCAACCACAACGAGTGCATCTGGGGTGAGAGCGAGAGCACGATTGAGCTGACCTCGCAGCAAATCGTAGCTGTCGGCACGTAGAGCCGTCACGGTGTGACCGGCAACCTCCAGAGCAGCCACTGTCTGATCACCTGCAGCTGAGTTCTTCCCAAAAGCAGCAGTGGGATTGATGGCCACAACGATGTGGCGGGGCATAGAAGACACCTGTTGATTATGGCGGTTAAACGAGAAAACCCTCGCTATTGCGAGGGTTTTTCTTGCTGGGGTACCTGGACTCGAACCAAGAACAAAGGTACCAGAAACCTCCGTGTTGCCAATTACACCATACCCCACCGGGTCTG
>JBEBAV010000004.1:0-5740 GCA_041158725.1 Actinomycetota bacterium | reverse complement strand
GGACTACTTTTGACACATCTGATGGAGACATCGATTCCATTGCAGATCAGGTAGTTGCCTGGATTCAATCTGGTTACAAACGACAAGGTGAAGCCTCATGAGTACGACACAGATTCATGTCACTGGCGGTGGGGACTACCTGGTTCACATCGGTCGGGGAATGTTGGCAGAACCGGAAAACTTCTTCGCCCCAATTTTTGGTCCTGCAGTCAATAAGGTTCTCATCATTCACCCACCCACTATGGGAGCAATCGCAAACAAACTTCGTGAGCAGCTCATGGGGGAGCGAGAGGTGCTTCTCGCTGAGGTTCCTGATGCAGAAAATGCAAAGAGGGTAGAAGTTGCCGCGTTCTGTTGGCAGGTTCTCGGACAAGCTGATTTCACGCGTTCTGACGCCATCATCGGTTTAGGGGGCGGAGCAGTGACCGACCTTGCTGGCTTTGTCGCGGCCACCTGGTTACGAGGGGTGAAGTTAATTCAAATCCCCACCACAGTTTTGGCAATGGTAGATGCCTCAGTTGGAGGCAAAACGGGAATAAATACCGCTGAAGGTAAGAATCTTGTTGGCTCTTTCTATGCCCCCCATGCAGTTGTGTGCGACCTTGATGTATTGGAAAAACTTCCTCGAAACGAGCTCTTGGCAGGTTTTGCTGAGGTAGTGAAATGTGGTTTCATCGCTGAGCCTGAGATTCTTGACATTCTTGAAGCAGATGTCGATGTAGCTACAGATCCCACCTCGCCAGAATTCCAGCGACTGATTGAACTCTCTGTTGGCATCAAGGCCCGGGTTGTTTCAGAAGATTTCACTGAGCAAGGTCAACGTGAAATCCTGAACTACGGACACACCCTAGGGCACGCAATTGAGCACGCAGAGCGCTACACATGGCGTCACGGTGCTGCTATCAGCATCGGCATGGTCTTTGCAGCAGAACTTTCTCGGATGACTCAAAATCTTCCAGATGAGGTTGTTGAACGCCACCGGAGAATTCTTGAATCTCTCACTCTGCCAACGACGTACAACGCTGAGGCTTGGGAACACTTATTGACCACTATGAAACGAGACAAGAAGGCTCGTGGCTCGATGCTTCGCTTTGTCGTGTTGCGTGATGTGGGACAGCCCACCATCTTGAATGTGCCAGACACGTCTATCTTGTTTACGGCATACCAAGAACTCACTGCCTAACCTTCGTTAGGCTATTCAACATGGCACGCATTCTTGTTCTCAATGGCCCCAACCTGGGCCGGCTCGGTTCTCGTGAACCTGATGTTTACGGAAACCAAGATCTTGCTGCCCTCAAGGCGTTGCTCCAATCTGATGCTCCAGAGCATGACATCGATCTCAGGCAGACCGATTCTGAACCTGAACTGATGTCTTGGCTTTTTGAAGCCGTGGACACCAAGACTCCTGTCATCCTGAATCCAGCTGCCTTCACTCACTATTCCTATGCCCTTCGAGATGCTGCGGCCATGGTCACGAAGGCAGGTGTGCCACTCATCGAAGTGCACATCTCTAACCCACACTCCCGGGAAGAATTCCGTCACAACAGCGTGATTTCTGCTGTTGCTACCGGTGTAATTGCTGGCTTCGGCTTCGATTCGTACCGTCTCGCACTCACTCAGCTCACCAGATAGGTCTCTTGCTGTGCTCGGAAGTCCGAGCAGACACGTAGACTTGACTGTTGGGTCACACCCACAGTTTTGCCTTCAGGCATTTTGATTCGTAAAAAAGGAACACTCATGGCTTCTACCGCTGACATTAAGAACGGCATTGTCCTCAACATTGACGGTGCTCTCTGGACCATCATCGAATTCCAGCACGTTAAGCCAGGTAAGGGTGGGGCCTTCGTTCGCACCAAGATGAAGAACCTGATGACTGGCAAGGTAGTCGATAAGACCTACAACGCTGGCGCAAAAATCGACATCACTAATGTTGACCGCCGTGACTTCCAATACCTCTACAACGATGGCAACGAGTACGTCTTCATGGACAAGACCAACTACGAGCAGCTCTCTGTCTCCGAAGTTGTTGTCGGCGACGCGAAAAACTTCATGCTCGAGAACCAGGACGTTCAGATTGCTCTGCACGAAGGAACTCCTCTTTATGTGGAACTTCCTGCTTCCGTTGTTCTCGAAATTACCTACACTGAGCCTGGTCTTCAGGGTGACCGTTCCACCGGTGGCAACAAGCCTGCAACCGTAGAGACTGGTTTCGAGATTCAGGTTCCTCTGTTCCTGGAAATTGGAACCAAGGTCAAGGTTGACACCCGTGACGGTTCCTACCAGGGTCGCGTAAACGACTAATTCATGAGCGCACGTACTAAAGCGCGTAAGCGCGCTCTTGATGTGCTGTTCTCTGCAGACGTCCGCGACATCACAGTTGCAGAAGCCCTTGAGGCGGAAGCAGAGAGAGCAGCAAGTGAGCCAGAACGTTCTGCTTCATGGCTCTATGCACGAGAGATTCTCGACGGTGTCATCGATCACAGTGCAGAAATTGACGAAACCATTGAGACATATGCTCGTGGATGGTCTCTCGAGCGTATGCCGGCTGTCGATCGTGCAATTGTGCGTATTGCAGTGTGGGAAATTCTCTACAACCCAGATGTTCCCAGTGCCGTTGCAGTAGATGAAGCAGTAGAAGCTGCAAAATCGCTCTCTACGGATGAATCTTCCGGTTTCGTTAACGGCCTCCTGGCAACTATCGCTTCCACCGCAAACTGATACACTGAATACAACACCGACATCCTTTAATTTCCGTCCAGAGAGGCGGGGAAGGAGGTCAGAATGACTGCACGAGCCATCATGCAGGCGACTGACATGCAACGCGCACTGACGCGGATAGCTCACGAGATCCTTGAATCTAATCGTGGCGCACAGTCCCTTATCCTTCTCGGCATTCCTACTCGTGGCGTTACTCTCGCACACCGACTTGCGGACATCCTCGAATCCATTGTTCCTGGTGCCTCAGTTCCCGTTGGATCGCTTGATGTGACCATGTATCGAGACGATTTATACCAGCAGCCGACACGGTCAACTGCGCCTACTGAAGTTCCCGTCAGTATTGATGACATGACGGTCGTTCTTGTCGATGATGTTCTTTACAGCGGACGCACCGTTCGCGCAGCACTCGATGCACTCACCGACCTCGGTCGACCACGAGCTGTACGTCTTGCTGTCCTAGCCGACCGTGGACACCGCGAGCTGCCCATCCGAGCTGATTTTGTGGGGAAAAATCTGCCTTCAGCTCACGGCGAGCGCATCAATGTTCGCCTGGTTGAACACGATGGAGAAGATGGCGTGGAAATAGACGAGGCGGTGATCGCATGAAGCACTTGTTGAGCACACGAGAAATTTCTCGCGTCGAGGCTATTCAACTGCTTGATATTGCAGAGGACATGGCTGCCGTCAACGAGCGCGAGGTCAAAAAGCTTCCCGCACTGCGCGGAAAGACTGTCGTCAATCTTTTCTTCGAAGATTCCACTCGTACTCGTATCTCCTTCGAAGCCGCAGAAAAGCGTCTGTCGGCCGACGTTATCAACTTTGCTGCAAAGGGTTCCAGTGTTTCAAAGGGTGAGAGCCTCAAAGACACAACACAAACTCTCGCTGCGATGGGAATCGACGCGGTTGTCATCCGTCACGGTGTATCTGGTGCTCCGCAAGTTCTTGCTCAAAGTGGCTGGATTGATGCCCCCGTTATCAACGCAGGAGACGGTACACACGAACACCCCACACAAGCACTGCTGGACGCATTCACCATGCGCAAGCGTCTCCACGGGGCTGGCTCTCGCAGTAAGGGGCTCGATGGAGTGAAGGTCACCATCGTGGGGGACATTCTTCACTCCCGCGTAGCCCGTTCGAATGTGTGGCTGCTTGAAACATTGGGCGCTGAAGTTCAACTGGTTGCACCCCCCACTCTTCTTCCTCACGCTGTGGACAGTTGGCCGGTAACCGTGAGTTACGACCTTGATGAAGCGTTATCTCAGAGCAAACCTGACGTTGTCATGATGCTCCGCATTCAGCAGGAACGCATGAAAGATGCCTTCTTCCCGAATGAGCGGGAATACTCCAATATGTGGGGGCTTACTCAGGAGCGATTCTTCTCACTACCTTCGAAGACGATGGTGATGCATCCAGGGCCTATGAACCGTGGCCTTGAAATTTCTTCTGCTGCTGCAGATTCCCCCCAGTCCACTGTCCTCGAGCAGGTCGCCAACGGTGTCTCTGTCCGCATGGCAGCCCTTTACATGGTTCTCACTGGTGAACGAGAGGTATCTCATGACTAACTCCAATCTCCTCATCACTGGAGCCACACTTCCTGACGGAACACGTGCCGACATCCTTGTTGAAGGAACTCAGATCACCGAGGTCGGATCCGGCTTGAGCTCTGCATCTGCAACAAAGATTGATGCAGACGGTCTTGTAGCTCTTCCAGGACTTGTTGACTTACACACACACTTGCGTGAGCCAGGCTATGAGCAGTCGGAAACTGTTCTCACCGGCACTCAAGCCGCCGCATTGGGCGGATTTACCTCAGTCTTCGCGATGGCTAACACTCTTCCTGTTGCTGACACAGCAGGTGTTGTGGAACAAGTTCTCCGCCTCGGAGATGATGCTGGGTATGCCACTGTGCGACCTATTGGAGCAGTTACCAAGGGTCTAGAAGGTGTCCAGCTTGCTGAGTTGGGAGCAATGGCTAACTCCCGTGCTGCCGTCCGAGTATTCTCCGACGACGGTAAGTGTGTCTTTGACCCACTCATCATGCGCCGAGCATTGGAATATGTGAAGACATTCGGTGGTGTTATTGCTCAGCATGCGCAGGAGCCTCGACTCACCATCGATGCACAAATGAACGAGGGTGAAGTTTCCGCACGTCTCGGTCTGGCTGGGTGGCCAGCAGTTGCCGAAGAGTCGATCATCGCTCGTGATGTTCTTCTCGCAGAGCACACAGGTTCACGTTTGCACATTTGCCACCTCTCCACCGCAGGTTCAGTCGATGTGATTCGTTGGGCTAAGAAGCGAGGAATCAATGTGACTGCTGAGGTAACCCCTCACCACCTGCTTCTCACCGACGAGCGTGCTGAAAGTTATGACGCCAGATTCAAGGTGAACCCACCTTTGCGTCGCGCAGAGGACGTTTTGGCGCTACGTGAAGCACTTGCTGATGGAACCATCGATATTGTCGCTACCGATCACGCGCCACACCCTGTTGAGACTAAGGATTGCGAATGGGGTGCAGCAGCTTTCGGAATGGTAGGTCTGGAATCTGCCCTTGCTGTTGTTCAAACCACCATGGTCGAGACTGGGCTGATTGGCTGGGCTGATGTAGCTCGAGTTCTCTCTGAAGCTCCAGCTCGCATTGGTGATCTAGATTCACATGGCAAGAAGATTGCCCCAGGAATTCAGGCTGAACTTGTGTTGGTTGACCCCTCGACCAAGCGCAACTTTGGCTTAGAAGACCTAGCAAGTCTTTCTCATAACACCCCTTACCTCGGTGTTGAGCTGACAGGCCAGGTTGTCGCTACTGTGCACCAGGGTTATCTCACCGCTTCAGATCGTGCGGTTGTGACAGCAGAAATTGTCTCTCAAAGCGCGGAGGTCGTCCGCCGTGGATAAAGTTCTAGCTTCTGCTCTTGTTCTCCTCCTAATTGCTCTGGCAATTACGGGGATGATTCTTTCCTGGAGAAAGCGCGTTGCTGCCGATCGACGTTTTTCAGTACTCATCCCGGGCTCTCAGGTTTCCGAT
>JBEBAV010000003.1:0-23258 GCA_041158725.1 Actinomycetota bacterium | reverse complement strand
CCGGCCAAATTGATCAGCACGTCAAGCCACTACCACCGCCAAGCTGCGGGAATTCGATCTGCAAACGGCGTGCGTATTCACGTGGCAGGTATTGACCTCATTCGTGACCAGCAGGGTGACTGGCGTGTACTCGAAGATAACGTGCGCGTCCCGTCCGGTGTGAGCTACGTCATCTCTAACCGTCGCGTAATGGCGCAGACATTGCCAGAGCTCTTTGTTGAGATGAGCGTTCGACCCGTGGGTGACTACCCCTACAAGCTCCTGCAAGCACTCCAAGCATCTGCACCAGAGGGCGTGGATGAGCCCACTATCGTGGTGCTCACTCCTGGTGTGTACAACTCTGCATATTTTGAGCACACCCTGCTTGCTCGCCTGATGGGTGTGGAACTGGTGGAAGGTCGTGACCTGTTCTGCTCGAATGGTCGCGTGTGGATGCGCACCACGGCAGGACCTAAGCGCGTTGATGTGATTTATCGCCGCGTGGATGACGAATACATCGATCCCCTGCAGTTCCGACCTGACTCCATCCTGGGATCACCGGGCATGCTTCTGGCAGCACGTCTGGGCCACGTCACCATTGCGAACGCGGTAGGTAACGGTGTCGCTGATGACAAGCTTGTTTACACCTATGTCCCCGAGCTGACCAAGTACTACCTGGGTGAAGACCCCATTCTGCCCAACGTCGATACCTGGCGGCTGGAAGAACCCGAGGCGTTGGAAGAAGTACTCGACCGTCTGGACGAACTCGTGGTCAAGCCCGTAGATGGCTCCGGCGGCAAGGGCCTTGTCGTCGGACCGGACGCTTCTGCGACTGAGCTGGAGGCTCTCCGCCAGCGTCTGATTGCTGACCCCCGTGGCTGGATAGCTCAGCCTGTCGTGCAGTTCTCGACCATTCCAACTCTCGTGGAGGACGGCATTCGTCCTCGCCATGCTGATCTGCGTCCTTTCGCCGTGAACAACGGCGAGGACGTTTATGTCCTGCCCGGTGGTCTTACCCGTGTTGCGTTGCCTGAGGGCGAGCTCGTCGTGAACTCAAGCCAGGGTGGCGGCTCGAAGGACACCTGGGTTGTCGGTCCCATTGAGGATCGTCCCGGTAAGGGCGTCAAGCGCGAACACGTCTCCGTTTCTGATCTCGTGGCTGACCAGGCGGCGCAAGAGTCCGATGACATTGAGTCCTCCGGTATCACCTCCCACGAATCACGTGCCTCTTTGCCTTCTGTTCTTCCGCAGGATCATGACGCGACAAAGCGTCATCAGCAGCAAGAACAGCAACAACAGTCTTCTGAAGGAGAGGTGAGCTCATGCTGAGCCGCATTGCCGAGTCTCTCTTCTGGATTGGCCGATATGTTGAGCGTTCCGATGGAACCGCACGCATCTTGGATGTTCACCTGCAGCTGCTGCTCGAGGACCCTTGGATTGATGAAGACACAGCCTGCCGCTCACTGCTTTCCGTGATGGGCACAGACCTGCCACCGGGCAAGCTCGTCACTCGCGAAGACGTCATCAACGACTTGGCCGTTGACCGTCAGCACCCCGGCTCTATTGCTTTCGCTATTGCGTCAGCTCGGGAGAACGCCCGTCGCGCTCGCGAGATTGTGTCTACTGAATTGTGGGAGTGCCTCAACAGCACCAACGCGCGCATTCCGAAGAAAGTTGCTGCGGAGAAAACGCATGAGTATTTCCGCTGGGTTCGTGAACGCGCTGCGCTGGCCATCGGTATTGTCGACTCGGCCACTAGCCATGATGAAGCGTGGCAATTCTTCACACTGGGTCGCGCCATTGAGCGTGCAGATATGACCGCACGTCTGTTAGCGACCAGGTCGCTCACAGACGCCAGCGGTCCCTCCTGGACGACTATCCTGCGCAGCTGTGGCGCGTATGAGGCCTACCTGCGCACCTATCGTGGTGTTCCTTCTACCCGCAATGCCGCTGAATTCCTCCTCACCGACCGTCTCTTCCCACGCTCGATTCTGTACTCGGTCATCAAAGCTGAGGAATGCCTGCGCGAGATTGATCCACGTGAAGGTCGAGCCGGTGTTGTGGACCAAGCACTTCGTCTCCTCGGTGGTATTCGTGCAGAGCTTGAGTTCCGCCCCATCATCGAACTCATGGATGACCTCCCTGCCCACATGGAAGAAGTCCAAGCTGTCACCAGTGCTGCCAGCGATCAGATTCGCTTGAAGTACTTCCCCACCAGTGCTGTTCCTGTCTGGATTGGAGAAAACTCATGAGTCGTCTCCGCATCGTCCACCGCACAGGTTTCTCTTACGAACTTCCTGCGACGGCGTCCTACAACGAAGCACGCATGCTGCCCTTCAACAGTGGCGAGCAGTTCGTACTTTCTGCCAACCTGCAGATCCACCCTGCTGCCGCACAGCATGGATACGTGGACTACTGGGGAACACAGGTCAGCACCTTCGAGGTGCTGACTCCTCACACCGAGCTCTCTGTGACAGCCACGAGCGTGGTCGAGGTTCGGCCAGCTCTGCGCGAGGTTCCTGATATGAGTTGGGAAGAGCTGGAGCAGACTCGCTCCAGCACCACCAAATTTGTGGAATTCACCGAGCAAACCAGACTCACCGCTCCACCTAAGGAGCTTGTTGCACTGGCTGAAGAACTTGTGGCCAAGCACACCAACCCGGGTGAAGCAGCACAGGCAATCGCATCTGCGGTGCACGATCACATTGAATACACCAAGGGAGTGACCGGAGTTCAGACCACGGCCACCCACGCCTGGGATAACAAGAAGGGTGTTTGCCAAGACATTGCCCACGTGACTCTGGGGGCTCTTCGTTCCGTGGGCATTCCTGCCCGCTATGTTTCGGGTTACCTGCAGTCCAAGCCTGATGCCGAAATCGGCGAAACCATCGTGGGTGAATCTCACGCCTGGGTGGAATGGTTCTGTGGTGACTGGTTTGGTTATGACCCCACCAACATGCTCAACATTGGTGAACGTCACGTGTTGATTGCTCGAGGTCGTGACTACAAGGACGTCTCGCCTTTGCGTGGTGTCTATGCAGGCGCCAGTGCATCAGGTGTGTTCGTCAAGGTGGAGATCACCCGCGAGGCATAATTCTTATACCCCCAGGGGTATCTGATATTCTGAGGGCATGAAGAAGTTTTTTGCCCTCATTGCTCTCGCACTTGTTGCCACGTTTGCCCTTGCGGCATGCGCTCCCGCCGGAGACCCCATCACCGTGGGACCGGACACCATTGTGATTGATGTTCGAACTCCCAGTGAATACAGTGAGGGCCACCTCGATGGTGCCGTCAACATTGATGTTCAGGATCCCAGCTTTGACACCATCCTGAGCCAGCTTCCCACCGATGGAGACTACGTTGTCTACTGTCGTTCAGGAAACCGTTCAGCACAAGCCGTAGCGAAGATGAAAGCTGCTGGCTTCACGAACGTTGCAGACGCCGGTGGCCTGAGCGATGCCTCGTCGAAGACGGGCAAAGCAATCGTGAAGTAATTCACGCAACAGATTCCACAATAGGTAAGCCCCGTTCAACCGAACGGGGCTTACTGACGTCTTAGAGGTCAACCACAGGTGGTCGAATACTGCGCGGAACATCCGCCAATGTCTTGAATGCTTCGAGTGCTCGATTGCGTGACTCGAGGAGATCAACGATGGGCTCAGGATAACCACTGAGCATGGGGTGCTCGTATTCACCGAGGTAGCGGTGAAGGTAATCATGCTTCGGGTCGAACTTCTCTGCCTGGAGTACGGGATTGAACACTCTGAAGTAGGGAGCTGCATCCGCACCACTCCCGGCAACCCACTGCCAGGACGCAGCATTGCTGGCTGGGTCAGCATCGACCAAGGTGTCCCAGAACCACGCTTCACCCACGCGCCAGTCTATGAGCAGGTTCTTGATTAGGAACGATGCCGCAATCATGCGCACACGGTTGTGCATGTAGCCGGTCTGCCAGAGTTCTCGCATACCTGCATCCACCATCGGGATACCCGTGCGACCTTGTTGCCATGCTTCGAGAACTTCTGGATCTGGCTCTCCCCACGGGAAGTGGTTGAAGCGACCGTCAAAGTTCACGGTTGCAAAATCTGGCCAGTGATAGAGCAGGTTATAACTGAACTCACGCCAACCCAGCTCGGCTAAGAATTTGGCTGCATTGGTTTGAAACTCTGCAGAGTTGCCTGCCTGGCGGCGCTGTTCATCTGTGGCATGCCAAATCTGAAACGGGCTGATTTCCCCCCAGCGCAGGTGGGGGGAAAGTTCACTGGTGGAGTATTCAGCCGGGAAATCTCTACCCTTGGCATAGCGCTCAATGCGGGTGGCAAAGAAACGCTCGAGAGCAGCATGAGCTCCGTTTTCTCCCACGGTCCAGCGCACAGGAAACGCCAGCGCCCAGTTTGGAGTTGTAGGAAGCAGGTTCCAGCTGTCAAGGGCGTCGCTCCCGGGGAGAGTCTCGGGTGAGGTAATTGCCTTCGGCGTTGGTGCTGGCAAGCGAGGGGGAGTGGGTCGGTTCAGGCACGACTTCCAGAACGGAGTGAAGACTGTATAGGGGGTGTCGTTTCCGGTGCGGACAGTCCAGGGCTCAAACAGCAGGTTGGCTTGGAAGCTTTGGACTTCCAGGCCTGACGCCTTGGCATATTCCTTGATGGACGCATCCATGTCGCGCTCGGGTTTGCCATAGCGACGGTTCCAATAGAGAGCGGTGGCACCGGTCTCACGGATCAGGTTACGCATGATGTCAGGGGCAGATCCCTGGCGCAGGATGAGTTGACCACCCAGTCTGCCCAGCTTGTCGCTGAGGGCAGTGAGGCTGTGGTGAAGCCACCACTTTGTTGCCCCACCCAGCGGACGAATTCCCGGCGAGACTTCATCGAGGATGAAGACAACAACTACGGGCTCACCGCGATCAACAGCCGCAACGAGGGCAGGGTTATCCGCTACGCGGAGATCATCGCGCAACCACACAAGTGAGCAAGTCATGAGTACAGCCTAGGGAATGGGAAAGGGCCGATTGGAAGGGGGATCCAATCGGCCCTTGTGTTACACCAAGAGTTTTGCAATCACATTCACGAGTAGCCACAGCAAGCAACGCTCGTAGTGACACTTTATAACGGAACGGTAACGACAGGGAAGAGTTTTTCCTGCGGATTTCCTGAGAACTTTTAGAACAAATCAGGACTGGGGGTGCCCGCATGCATGACGGTCACATCAGCATGCTGGTCATAGCGATACCCCACACCGCGCACGGTGCGGACAATGTCTTCGAAGCGACCCAGCTTTGAGCGCAGACGTCGAACGTGAACGTCAATGGTGCGCTCGTTTGGAATATCCAGCTCGTCCTCGCGCCAGAGCGCCTTGATGATTTCTTCACGGGAAATGGTTTCTCCCTTGTGCACAACCAAGAACTGCAGAAGCTCAAATTCCTTGAAGGTCAGGGGAGCGGCCTGGTAGTCAATAAGTACGCGCTTACGTGAGATATCGACGACAACACCACCGTCACCGTCGGACGGCTCAAAGTCATCCTCAGGCTTGTATTTGGCAACGGCAGACGGTTCCTGAAGAGCAAGGCGAACAAGATCAACCTGGCGGCCACGAGAGTTAGCCGGAGCAAGAGCAACAGCGGCATATGTCTCGGTGCCCGGCACGAGCTCGTTGGTGAGCTTCTTGAGCGCTTCAACAATCTTGCCTAGATCGAGTCCATGCGATGCAGCAGTGGCTTCATCGAGGCCAACATAGAGAGCGAAGCCCTTCGGAACCGGGCGTTCGGTGGGTGTAGACATTGGAATCCTTTGTGGTGCCATAAACATCGGGCCGGGTTAACACGGACGATGTGTTGGGTGTCGAATGAGGAGAAAAGCAGCGAAAGTTACTTGCTGCAACACATTCGACGGCAGGCACAGCTCACCACGGGCATCATGCCGTGAGCACCAGTGAAGGTGTGAGCGCCGGTTGTCATAGTTCAAGTTAACCGGAAGGCGCTAAACCGTGTCAAATATGCGGATATAGGCTCGAAGCATGGCTGTTCCCACATCTCACGAACGCAAGGCTCAGATGGAGTTTGCGTTGGTGGAAGCACGTGCCTGCGCACACTCTGATGATGTTCCTGTGGGAGCCGTGATTCTGGATGCAGCTGGTGAGGTTATTGCCACCGGCCGTAACACTAAAGAACGTGATGAAGACCCACTCGGTCACGCTGAAGTCATGGCCATTCGGGCAGCAGCCCAGAAGTTAGGAAGCTGGCGCCTCAACGACTGCACGCTGGTAGTCACCCTTGAACCCTGTGTGATGTGTGCGGGTGCAATCCTGGCTGCCCGCATCCCCACTGTTGTTTATGGCGCATGGGATGAGAAAGCCGGAGCCGCCGGCTCCGTCTTTGACCTGCTCCGTGATCGTCGACTCAACCACCAGGTTGAAGTGATCTCGGGTGTGCTCGCCGAGGAGTGCGGTCAGCTCTTGACTGACTTCTTCCGAGAAAAGCTCGGTTAGTCAGTCCCCTTAATCACGATGGCATCAGTTGCCACGGATTCAGTTCGGTCCAGCCGGGCAACATCAGGTTCGATGTAAATCACACGAGCAGCAGGTACCGCCTCACGCACCCGGCCCTCAATCGTGTCAATGGCTTTAGCGACTTCTGAGAAGCGCAACTCTGCTGGGAAAGCCAACTTGGCTCCCACCATGAACTCGTCGGGTCCAAGGTAGAGGGTCTTCATGTGGATGATGCTGTCGGTCTCACCGCCGGAGATGATGGCTTTCTCTATGGCCTGTACATCCTCAACGCTGGCACCTTCACCGACAAGAAGTCCCTTAGTCTCCAAACCCAAGATGATGGCCACAATAATCAACAGCACACCAATAGCTATCGTGCCCAGGGCATCGAAGACGCTGTCACCTGTGATGACTGTCAGGCCCACACCTACGAAGGCGAGTACCAAACCGAGAAGTGCTGCGGCATCTTCTAACAAAACCACTGGAAGCTCAGGAGCCTTGGCGTGACGGATGAACTGAATCCATGACGCATTTCCTCGCAGAGGGTTGGACTCTTTGATAGCTGTGCGCAGAGACAGGCTTTCCAAAATGATGGAGATGGTCAGCACGAGCATGGGGAGCCACCACATTTTGATGGGCTCAGGGTGCTGAAACTTGTGAATACCTTCGTAGAGCGAGAAGACGCCACCCACGCTAAAGAGAATGATTGAGACCACGAAGGCATAGACAAAACGCTCACGGCCATAACCGAAGGGGTGCTTGCCATCGGCACGCTTCTTAGCTTTGCGGCCACCAAGTAGCAACAAAAGCTGGTTACCTGAGTCCGCCAGTGAGTGAACACCTTCAGCCAGCAGTGAAGTGGCACCAGAGAAAGCCCACGCAATGAATTTCGTAGCAGCAATTCCGAGGTTTGCTAACAGCGCAGCAATGATTGCCTTGTTGCCACCGGATGCACTCATGGACGTATCTCCCTCGTTGACTCTTCCCCAATCCTAGAATGGGCAGGTGAGTAACAAAACACAGGTAACCCTTCCCACCATCGTCATGCTCGGCGCAGGCTCCATGGCTCGCGCCATACTTGCTGGGCTGCTAGCCCCCCATGTGAGTGTGGACGGCGCAGTTCGCGTCACGAACCGCAGCGCCGACAATGCCGCTCGCTTCGATGACGAACCACGAGTCCAGGCATGGGCCACGGCCAACGATCCAGAAGCCAACCTCAAAGCGGTCGACGGGGCACAGATCGTGCTGGTCGCCGTGAAGCCTGCCATGGTCCCTGACCTGCTCGATGAGATATCTCCTGCGCTCGCCGAAGGAACCATCGTGGTCAGTGTTGCCGCCGGAGTCACCACGGCAACCATGGAAGCACACTTGCCAGAACATGTTTCTGTCATTCGCACCATGCCTAACACTCCCAGCAAGATCGGTATGGGAGTTACAGGTATTTGTGCAGGCACTCGTTCCACCTCAGAGCAGCTTGACCTCATTTGTTCCATGTTCAGCACAGTGGGAGAAGTGATTGTGTTGCCAGAGAACAAGATTGATGCCCTCGGTTCCATTTCTGGTTCAGGCCCCGCCTATGTGTTCTACTTCATTGAGCAGTTAACCAAGGTTGCAGAAGAACACGGTTTTACTGCAGACCAAGCTCAGAAGATGGTGCAGGGCACCTTCCGCGGCGCAGTGGAATTGCTTGCTCAATCAGGTGAGGCGCCCCAGGAACTCCGTCGCCAGGTGACCAGCCCCAAGGGCAGTACTGAACGAGCAATCGCCGTCTTTGATGAGGCAGATATTAAGGACATCTTCCTCAAGGGGACTCAAGCAGCCATTGCACGCTCGGAGGAAATGGCTCGCGGAGAATAATTCCTACTTAGGGAGGGCTGCGAACTTTTCGATGTCATCTGGGTGACCTGAGACGAGAATCTGGTCACCAGATTCAACAAGGGTTTCTGCAGTTGCATAGGTGAACGAAGTCCCCGGCTTCTTCACGCCGACAACAGTTACCCGATATTCATTTCGAATACCTGCACTACTCAGTGTCTTTCCGGCTAAGACCTTCGGTGGAAGCATGCGGACAATCGCGAAGTCTTCATCAACCTCGATAAAGTCCAGCATTTGGCCAGAAAGAAGATGAGCGACTCGCTCGCCAGCTTCGGCTTCGGGATAGATGACGTGGTTAGCACCAATGCGTTCCAAAATCTGGCCGTGAGACTTACTGATTGCTTTTGCCCAAATGTCAGGGACTCCCAGGTCGACCAGATTTGCTGTGATGAGCACACTTGCCTCGATAGATGAACCAACCGCGACAACTGCCACAGAAAAGTCTTGTGCACCGATTTGCTTCAATGCCTCAATCTTGGTGACGTCTGCTTGGACTGTATGGGTTACTCGTTCAGACCATTTCTGAACAAGTTCCATATCGAAATCAACAGCTAAAACTTCACGATCAAGACGATCTAGCTGTCCAGCTGTTGCTGCGCCAAAGCGCCCGAGTCCAATAACGAGAACTGCATTGTCTTTTTTCTTGCGCTCAACCAACGATCGGCCTTTCTTCGGGGCGTCTAAAGAATTGTCCCACTTGGGAAGCAGCGAGGGCTGCTGCCAGGGTCACTGTTCCTACCCTTCCCATAAACATCACTGCAGCCATGACATACAAACCCTCGTCTGGAAGTGAGGCTGTAAGCCCTGTTGACATTCCTACTGTGGCAAAGGCAGAAATCACATCAAAGAGGACATATTCAAAGGGGGCTTCGGTGAATTCACTCACGATTAAAGAGCCAATAGCAACTGTGGTTGCCCCCCACAAGCCAACGCTTACGGCAAGACGAAGAACATCACCTGGAATACGTCGGCCAAAAGCTTCGATGGAGTTTCGACCCCGAGCCTCAGCGAGTGCAGCTAACACGAGAACGGCAAAGGTAGTGACCTTGATACCGCCCGCGGTAGAAGCTGAGCCACCACCGATAAACATAAGCATGTCTGTCATCAAAAGGGTGGAGGAATCAAGTTGACCAATGTCTACCAGGTTGAAACCGCCAGAACGAGCCATGGTTGAGAGAAAAGTAGCTTGATAAGTCAATTCCCCGGGGCTCATACCCACAAAAACAGTGCTGTTTTGAGGTTCAAGTAACAGGTAGGCACAGATGCCACAGACCCACAGAATTGCCCAGGTGGTGAGGGTGAGCTTGACGTGTAGAGACCACTTTCTGGGGTTCTTGAAATTTCTGCTCAATGCATAAAGAACTGGAAAACCAACACTGCCAAGAAAAACACCAAACATAATGAGGGTAAGGAACCAGTAGTCCGAAGCAAAAACCTCTAGCCCCCCCATGTTGGGGGTGAAGCCTGTGTTTGTAAATGCCATCGCGGAGTAGTAGAAGCTGTACCAAATACTTTCGCCCAAGGGATAGCCAGCCGCCAGCACGCTGGGAAACATCAAAACAGCAATAGTTGTTTCGATGATGATCAGACTCAATGCGACGGTAGCAAGCAGGCCGCCTACTTCTCCCAGTCGAATGGCTTGACCTTCAGCAACCGGACCGTTGTGCAGGCGAAGTGGGTTGGTATCGCTAGCTGCCATCA
The DNA here is from genome assembly GCA_041158725.1 of Actinomycetota bacterium. Classification (GTDB taxonomy): domain Bacteria; phylum Actinomycetota; class Actinomycetes; order Actinomycetales; family Microbacteriaceae; genus Aurantimicrobium. The sequence goes on along the minus strand of JBEBAV010000003.1, from coordinate 13,220 downwards.
ATCGCGCTCGAAGACCCAGCCGCCCGGAGATAATGGTTCCCAGGATGGATGCCAGCGTCAATACACCTAGAGCACCAACTTGGGTGCCCGTGAAGACAATGGCATTACCAAGTGGAGACCAATATGTTGCCATGTCCACTGAAGACAAACCAGCTACACAGATTGCAGAGACGGCAGAAAATAAAGCATCAGCGAAATTGGTTGCTTCTCCTGAAGCACTCGCAAAGGGCTGAGAAAGAAGAACGGTGAAAAGAGCAATCAAGCACGCGAAGACAATCAGTGCGAAACGTGAAGGGGACCGTGAAGCAAAAGTTTCGAAAGTTTCCTTTAGCCAGGCAGGGAACGTCAGTCGACGCTGAGTAGTCATAGCCCCCTCCAGGAATACATTCGTACTTTCCCATGCTACGCGGTACGCGCAGGACGATAACCTTGAGTCATGGCCGACATATTTGACGTACTCGCTGACTCCACCCGCCGTGAGATTCTTCAGATTCTTCTCGAGAACCTAGAAACCGCATCGGGAGAGATGAGCGTTTCTGAGCTCGTCGCCCGCACTGGCCTGAGCCAGCCCACAGTTTCGAAGCAGCTCAAGGTGCTGCGTGATGCAGGACTCGTTGGTGTTCGTGAAGAAGGCCAGCACCGCCTCTACCACCTTGACCCCACTCCCATCGAAGAAGTTGAAGACTGGGCTATCCCTTTCCTCAGCGTGAACTTCCCCGGTGATGTTGACCAGGTTGGTCAAGAGCGTCTCTTCGGTGATGATGTTGTTTCTGCCGCTGCCACTTCGGTGGGTAGCGCAGCAGCAACCACTGTGTTCCAGGTCACTCAAGCATTTAGTGACCTGCAAAACAGCTCCAAAGAGGCTGTTCGGAACGTAGTTTCCCGCCTCCGTAAATCCAGCGGTAAGTAATCCGCTAGACTTCCACGAGGCATTATTTGCCAGTCACTGATCGCAATCATCGCGATCTAGCCCAATTTTTGTGAGGTTCGCGTGGGTTCAGTCATTAAGAAGCGCCGCAAGCGTATGGCGAAGAAGAAGCACCGTAAGTTGCTTCGTAAGACTCGTCACCAGCGTCGCAACAAGAAGTAGGTCACTACTTCTTGCAGCACAAAGGCGTCAGACCATCCGGTCTGGCGCTTTTTGCTGTCTAGGAGTGTCTTAGTCTGGAGTGGTGTCTGAGATCACCCTCACCCTCATTGGTAAGCCTGGCTGCCACCTCTGCGAAGATGCAGATGCTGTCGTGAACTCCGTTGTTCAGTCTTTGCCAGCACTTTCTATCGAGGTTGAAGGCAAGAGCATCGAGGATGACGCAGACCTCTTTGATTCTTATTGGGATCAGATACCTGTGTTGTTAATCAACGGCAAGGTTCACAATTACTGGCGCATAGATCCTGTGCGCTTGACTAAAGCATTGAAGGAACTCTCATGAGCATTCGTCACATCGTGATGTGGAAGTTAACTACCGAGTCTCCTGAGGAGAAGCTCGCTCAGGCCGAGGAGATGCGCGTGGCATTGGAGGGACTTAACGGAGTCGTTCCCACTCTGCGCTCACTGACTGTCCGTCCCAACGCATTGTTTGTGGGAGCTAACTATGACGTTGTGCTTGACTCCACCTTCGATGACGCAGACGGCCTCGCAGCCTACGCTTCCCACCCTGCTCACGAGGAAGCAGCCAAGGTCATCAAGAAGTATGCAGCCTCTCGCACAGCGGTTGATTACGAATTCTAAGAAGCTTTAACGACGAGGGCCCCGGGATAATCCCGGGGCCCTCGTTTTGCACAGAATTAGTTCGATGCGATGATCTTCTTCTTGAGTGCGGTGAACTCTGCAGCGGTGAGAGCACCGGAGTCCTTGAGAGCCTGTGCCTTAGCAATCTCATCTGCGTGAGAGGTGCCAGCAACAGACTTGATGTAGTCATCAGCCTGCTGCTGTGCTTCCTGCATTGCAGCCTGCTGGCGCTGAGCCATACCGCCACCGCGAACGATGAGGTAGATCAAAGCGGTGATCCAGAAACCGATGATGAGGAAGAAAATCCAAGCAGCCTTAGCCCAGCCGGACATTTTGTGGTCGCGGAAGAGGTCTCCCACGATTGAGAAGAGGACCATCAGGTAAGCGATAAATACGAATGCCCAGATGAACATCGCGAGGAAGGACATGTCGCCCATAGTTGTAAAACCTTTCAAGAGTGTCGACCGAAGAAATCAGATCGGCGTGAGGAAAATTCCCCAAACTCAATCGTATCCGGGATTAGGCTAAAGGTATGAGTAATCCACAAGAGCGAATCACCATGTATGGCGCACAGTGGTGTGGCGACTGCCGCCGTTCCAAGTCACTACTCGACACTCTGGGTGTCGACTACGACTACGTCGACCTCGAGGCTGTGCCCGAGGCAGCAGCTATTGCGGAGGGAATTGCAGGACGCAAGAACATTCCTGTGATTTCATTCCCTGACGGAGCTTTCCAGGTTGAGCCCGCAGACAGCGAGCTTCACGCCAAGCTCAAGGAACTGGGCGCTATCTAAAGTTCACTAACTTAACACGCAAACGCCTCCCGGAAGGGAGGCGTTTGTCGTTGAAGCAGGACTGACTATGGAGTCAGACGATTAGGTCCGCGGAAGAGGTAGGTAACTTCACGCAGGTTGGGCTGGTGCAGCATGAGCATCATCACGCGGGACAGGCCCATACCGAATCCACCGTGGGGTGGAACTCCGTAACGGAAGAAGTCGAGGTAGAACTCGAGTTCCTTAGGGTCAAGACCCTTCTCACGAGCCTGTGCCTCGAGAACATCGATGCGGTGTTCACGCTGAGCGCCGGTGGTGATCTCCGTACCGCGCCAGATCAGGTCGTAGCTGTTGGTGATGGTCTGATCTTCCGCATTACGCATGTGATAGAACGGGCGAATGCTGGTGGCGTAGTCGGTCAAGAAGACGAACTCGTGGCCATACTTCTCTGCCACGTAGGCAGCTATCTGGCGCTCACCTTCGGGGTCCATGTCGTCATCACTGCGAGGAACTTCATAACCGCGCTCAGCAACAATCTTCTTGGCTTCTGCCAGAGGAATGCGGGGGAAGGGAAGAGTGGGAACAACGACGTCCACGTCGAAGAGTTCCTTGATTTCCTCACCGTGCTTTTCCTTGACAGCGCTGATAGCTGCAACGAGAAGCTCTTCCTGCATCTTCATGATGTCTTCGTGGCTGTCGATCCAGCTCACTTCAGCATCAACGGAAATGAACTCGGTGGCGTGACGCGAAGTGAACGAAGGGTCTGCGCGGAAGACGGGGCCGATCTCGAAGATCTTGCCGAAACCAGCGGACTGAGCCATCTGCTTGAAGAACTGTGGTGACTGGGCGAGGTATGCCTTGCCTTCGAAGTATTCAACTTCGAAGAGCTCAGCGTTGGACTCACTGGCACTCGCCATCAACTTGGGAGTGTGAATCTCTATGAAGTCGCGCTCAATCCAGTAGGTGCGCATGGCGTGCTCAAGAGTGGTCTGTGCACGGAAGATGAGGTTGTTGCGTGCTTCACGCAGGTCAAGGAAGCGCCAATCCAGACGCTTGTCGATGCTGCTGTCAGCGGCAATGGGAGTCTCAGGGTTGGCAGCGGTGACGACCTCGATGTCTGCGATCTTGATTTCGAGACCACCGAGCTTCACGCGCTCGTCGAGCTTGAGCTCACCAGTGACGCGAATGAAGGAACCTGTTGCCAGACCTGAGATGATGTCAGCAATGGGGTCAGACTCTTCGGCACGAGGGTGAACCAGCTGTGCTGCACCGCTCTCGTCGCGGAGCACAACGAACTGCACCTTCTTCTGGTCACGGACCTTGTCGACCCAACCGGCCACAGTTACGGGACCTTCGGGGATGGTTGCCAGGTTCTTAATCACGATGCGTTCAGTCACAAGGTAAGAGTTTACTGTCCCACTCTCGGCGAATTCTCCGGAACGGCTTCCGTAGACTTAGAGTCATGGTCGCCACTCAGCTGCACCTCGTCCGTCACGGTGAGGTTTTCAACCCGAACATGGTGCTGTACGGGCGTTTACCTGAGTACGGCCTGTCCGATTCAGGACACCAGATGGCGGCCCTTGCGGCAGCAGATTTGGCAAGCCGTGGCCGGGCCTATTCCCGCCTTATTGCCTCACCGTTGCAGCGCACCCAAGAATCCGCGGCACCGGTATCCAAGGCATTGAATTTGCCTATCGATATTGATGAACGCGTCATTGAACCCACTAATGCGTTTGAGGGCAAGCGGATGCGTGGTGCTGATTCAGCTCTGAAGGATCCTGGTAACTGGAAATACTTGGTGAACCCATTCCGTCCCAGCTGGGGAGAGCCCTACCAGTCCATTGCTTCGCGCATGCGTGATGCCATGGTTGATGCTGCCACCTCTGTTCCCGGCGGGGATGTCGTCATCGTGAGTCACCAGCTTCCGATTTGGATGGTGCATCGCGACGTCAACGGAAAAAACCTTTTCCACGATCCCAGAGCGCGCAGGTGTACTCTGTCGAGCATCACCACCTTGGAACTGATCGATCCAATGAAACCTGAATTGGGCTTTGTTGAAGTGGGCTATGTCGAGCCAGCTGCAGAGCTGACCGCAACCGCATTGGATGTGGGAGCAGTATGAGCATCAGATTTTCTCGCCTGGCAGTTGCCGGCATCGCAGCACTCGCACTCACCTTGACCGGGTGTGCCAGCGATCCCCTCGCTGAGCAGTATCGCGAGGGTTCCAACAAGAACTACATTGCCGGCGATGGCTCGGTTACCGAAATTGCTCCTGAGAACCGCGGAGAACCAATTACCTTCTCGGGAACCACCGAAACAGGTGAGACGGTTACCTCCGAGGAGTACCTGGGCAATGTTCTCGTAGTTAATTTTTGGTACGCGGGATGTGCTCCCTGTCGTTCAGAGGCACCAGACCTCCAGGCCGTCTACACCGAAACCTCTCCCTCTGGTGTGAACTTCCTCGGCGTCAACGTGCGTGACCAGGCCGCCACCGCAATAACGTTCAACGAGCGCTTTGGCATCACCTTCCCCAGCATCATGGACCAGGACGGCAAAGCTCAGCTGTCTTTCTCATCACAAGTCCCCCCGAACGCGGTGCCAACCACGTTGGTTCTGGATGCTCAGGGTCGGGTAGCGGCGCGCATCTTGGGACAGCTCAAGGATCCCTCGATACTCAAGACACTCATCACTGACGTTGCTGCAGAATCGGGTTCGAATTAATGGACGTGGGTGAGCTGGTTTACAGCGGGCAACTTCTCGTTGCCATACCACTGGCGTTATTGGCCGGGTTGATTTCCTTTGCTTCACCCTGCGTGCTTCCGCTCGTCCCCGGTTACCTGGCCTATGTCAGCGGTGTGACTTCCCCAGCCACCGATAAGCAGGGTCGTCGCAAGAACATCCGCCGCATGGTGGCTGGTGTCACGTTGTTTATTGCCGGGTTCTCACTGGTCTTCGTTGCCTACGGTGCCGCTTTTGGCGCACTGGGTGCCTGGTTGGTTCAGTGGCAGGACATGATTGTTCATCTGCTGGGCTTTGTTGTCATTGCAATGGGTCTGGTTTTCATAGGTCAGTTTGGTTTCTTTCAGCGCACCGCCAAGCTCAGTATTTCACCGGCGACCGGTTTAGCTGGTGCACCGCTTTTGGGTATCGTTTTCGGTCTGGGCTGGACTCCCTGTATGGGCCCCACGCTGACCGCGATATTGTCCCTCAGTATTGATGCGGCCTCGCCCTGGCGCGGTGCACTTCTCGGTTTTGCTTACTGCCTGGGTCTGGGCATCCCCTTCATCCTTCTCGCACTTGGCTTAGGCTGGGCAACAGGCTCGGTCGCTTTCCTTAAGCGTCACATTCGGGCCATCAACATCTTCGGTGGGGTTCTGCTGATCGTCATGGGTGTGCTCATGGTGACCGGATTGTGGACTGCATGGATCTATCAACTACAGGCGGTGATCAGTAACTTTGTCCCGTCCCTCTGATCACATTGACTCTGCACCTGGGCAGGATGTCGATGCCAAGATTGTGAACCCCAACCTTGGTGTCCTGGGCTGGCTGCGCTGGTTCTGGCGCCAACTCACCAGCATGCGTACGGCGCTGCTACTTCTCTTGCTGTTGGCGATTGCTGCTGTTCCTGGTTCGCTGGTTCCTCAGCGCAGTTCAGACCCTAACGGTGTGAGCCAGTACTTCGTTGATCATAAGGACACCGCACCGATCTTGGATCAGTTCCAGATGTTTGATGTGTATTCCTCCGCATGGTTCTCTGCGATTTATCTGCTGCTGTTCATCTCTCTGATTGGGTGCGTGCTTCCCCGCACCAAGCACCACATTGAGGCACTGCGTGCTCAGCCACCCGTCACACCCGCCAACCTGGTTCGACTGCCTGCCTATGCGCATCTCACCATTAAGGGAAAGACTGCTGAGGAAGTACTCGAGGCAGCGCGCACCGTGCTCAAGGCAGACCGCTACCGTGTTGCACGCTATGACCGCGTTGCTGGGGGCAAGGGCAAACTCAAGACAGAGGCTGCAATCACTATCTCGGCTGAGCGCGGTTACATGCGTGAGACCGGAAACCTCATCTTCCACTTCGCTCTCGTCGGTGTTCTCATTGCCGTTGGTTTCGGCGGAGGCTTTGGCTTTGCCGGCCAGCGTGCCATCTATGAAGGCCAAGCATTCACGAACTCTCTCATTGCTTTTGACTCTTTCAACCCTGGCCGCTTCTTCAACTCCTCAACCCTGACTCCCTACACAATCCAGTTGGATAAGTTCACGGCGGTCTATGAGGAACAGAACTCCAATGCGATTGGACAGCCTGTCGACTTCACTGCGGATGTGACGACCCAGATTCAGGGACAAGAACCACAGAAGCAAACCATCAAGGTCAATGAGCCTCTCCGAATTGCGGGCACCGATGTGTATCTGTTGGGCAATGGGTATGCCCCAACCGTGACAGTTCGTGACCCCGACGGCAACGTTGTGTTCACCGACTCAGTGAACTTCCTGCCCCAGGATAAGAACCTCACCTCGCTCGGAGTGATCAAGCTTCCAGACGGTTTGGCTGAACAGGTTGGTTTAATTGGTTTCTTTTATCCGACCGTGAGCGAAGGCCACAGCGGAGCATTCTTCTCGATGTATCCGGACTTGATCGATCCACGTCTCACCTTGGATGTGTACGCCGGTGACCTTGGCTTGGATGATGGCGTTCCCCGCTCGGTTTATGCCCTTGATACGGAAGACATGACCAAGCTCGCAGGTCGTAAGGCACCACAAGAATCACTCGAGTTCAAGATCGGTGACACTGTGGAACTTCCCAACGGATTGGGCACCGTCACCTTCGATGGTGTGAAGCGTTTTGTCTCCCTGGACATTCACCGTGACCCCACACAGGGTTGGGTTCTCTTCTTCTCTCTTGCAGCGTTGGGTGGACTTCTGATCTCCCTGTTCATCCCTCGCCGACGCATGTGGGTTTCGGTCACTGAAAACAGCGACGGTTCGGTAACAGCGGAATGCGCGGGTCTTGCCCGCGGGGACGACCCCACCCTTGATGCAGCTGTTATCGCCCTGAAAGACAAGCTTGAACGAGCCTTAGGATTGACGCGTGACTGACACTCTTTCGCAGTATTCGGTACTGGCCCTTTACTCGGCCATGGCTATCTATGCCATCGCTTTTGTGCTGTTCACTCTCGACCTTGCCAAGGGTGCAAGTGACGACACTGCACCGGTGGGTGAAGCAACCAAGGTTGCGGTTGTTCCTGAACGCCGCAAGCTTGCCCGCATCGCCATGTCTCTGACAGTCATTGGTTTCCTCCTGCAGCTCGCTGCAACCGTCTTGCGAGGTCTGGCAGCTTCCCGAGTCCCCTGGGCGAACATGTATGAGTTCGCTATGACGGGAACACTTATCATTGTGGCTGTGTTCCTCCTGGTGAACCTGAAGTGGGACATGAAGTTCCTCGGCTCATTTGTGACCGGACTGGTCCTTCTTCTACTGGGCCTGGCTGCCACTCGCTACTACGTCGAAATTGTTCCTCTGCCACCTGCATTGCAGTCCTACTGGCTCGTGATTCACGTCTTCGTGGCAACCCTGGCCACTGGATTCTTTGCGCTGGGCTTTGCCCTGTCCTTAATGCAGTTGCTCCAAACCAAGCGCGAGAACGCGGTGGCTGCCGGAGAGAAGACTCGTCTGACGTTCCTCACCCGCTTGCCGGACTCGGTGCAGCTCGAAAACTATGCATACCGCCTGATCATCATCGGTTTCGTGATGTGGACCTTCACCCTCATCGCTGGCGCGATTTGGGCCGAAAAGGCCTGGGGTCGTTACTGGGGTTGGGACACCAAAGAAGTGTGGACCTTCATCATCTGGACCATCTATGCCGGATATATCCACGCACGCTCCACGCGTGGATGGCGTGGAAGCCGTTCAGCGTGGCTAGCCATGGTTGGTTTTGCTGCAGTGATGTTCAACTTCACCGTGGTGAACATCTTTTTCAAAGGTCTCCACGCCTACTCAGGACTCTAAGCAGCTAGAGCAGGTCGTAGCAGCGCTCCAGCCGCTCCAGCCACCACGCAGTGGTGTCAGGGCTGGCTGCGAAGCGCTCTAACAGATCTTCACTGACCACGGGTCGCTGCACAGCAATAGAACCACCTTGGGCAACCAGGGGAGAATCAGTGACGTCTCGGGCTAACAGCGACGCTGTTCCTAAGCCGCAGTCGTAGTCGAGTGTCTTCACTGCTGCTGCGGCATAGAGTCCCATGGCAATGCCTACAGACGACTCGAGAGCGCTGGAGAGAACTATCGGGAGGGAGACTTCGTTAGTGAGCTCCACAATCTTCGAGATGCCACCCAGTGGCTGGGCCTTGAGAACCAGCACATCTGCCGCCACCGCGTGTGCCACAGCACGAGGATCTTCTGCCTTGCGAATGCTTTCATCAGCAGCGATGGGGATGTCCATGTAGTGGGTGCGCTCACGAAGCTCTGCGAGCTCCTCAAGCGAGGAGCAGGGTTGTTCCACGTATTCCAGGTCAAACTCAGCAAGAGCATGAAAGGCGTGCTCTGCTTCATCCACATTCCACGCACCGTTGGCATCCACTCGGATGCGACCCTCAGGTCCCAAAATCTTTCGCACTTCACGCACACGTGCCACATCTTCACCCAGAAGCTGTCCCGGTTCTGCGACTTTGACCTTTGCTGTTCTGCAGCCATCAAAGTGAGAGAGCACCTCTGAGACCTGATCAGGAGCAACTGCTGGAACGGTGGCATTGACCATGATCTGGTCGCGATAGAGGGCGGGTAGTGGCTGCCAGCCGAACTCCAGAGCGGCACGAAGCCAGTGCACGGCTTCGTCATCGTTGTATTCAATGAAGGGACTGAATTCAGTCCAACCTTCAGGGCCCTGGAACAGCATGAGTTCCCGTGACCAGATGCCGCGGAACTTCACCCCTAGGGGAAGTGAGACCACGCGGGCGGTGGCAAGAAGCTCTGACAGGGGTGGATGCACATGCTTAGTCTCCCACCGTTGCCGTGGTTCTCGTAGGCTGGAGGCATGGCATCTCCCGTTTCGGACATCTTTGACCCCACGCAGTGGGTTGTTGCACCTGGCTCAGAAGGCTTCACGGACATCACCTACCACCTTGACGTGCGCGGACAGGTGGCCCGTATTGCCTTCAATCGCCCTGAGGTGCGCAACGCTTTCCGCCCGCAGACCGTGGACGAGCTCTACCGCGCTCTGGATGATGCTCGCCAGAACAGCAAGGTGGGCGTTGTTCTCATCACCGGCAATGGCCCCAGCCCCAAGGATGGCGGTTGGGCGTTCTGCTCCGGTGGAGATCAGCGCATCCGCGGCAAGGCAGGGTATGAATACGCTGACGGTTCCGTCGGAACTGGCCGTCTCCACATCCTCGAAGTCCAGCGCCTGATTCGCACCATGCCCAAGGTTGTCATTGCTGTGGTGCCTGGGTGGGCTGCCGGTGGCGGGCACTCTCTGCACGTGGTGTGTGATCTTTCTATTGCTAGCCGTGAGCACGCACACTTCAAGCAGACTGATGCCGACGTCGGATCCTTTGATGCCGGATACGGTAGCGCCTACTTCGCCAAGCAGGTTGGCCAGAAGTTTGCTCGCGAAGTCTTCTTCCTCGCCGAGGAATACAGTGCAGACCGTGCTTATGAAATGGGTGCGGTCAACCGTGTTGTTGCCCACGAGGATCTTGAGACTGAAGCTCTCGCCATGGCTCGCACCATCATGACCAAGTCACCTACTGCCATTCGCATGCTGAAGTTTGCGTTCAACGCTGTAGATGACGGCATCTTGGGTCAGCAAGTTTTTGCTGGAGAAGCTACCCGCCTGGCTTACGGCACAGACGAGGCTGTCGAAGGCCGCGACTCGTTCCTGCAAAAGCGCGAACCTGACTGGTCGCCCTACCCCTGGCACTACTAGGGCGCACATGACTGGTGTGGTGCTCTGTGATGCGGCTGCCCCGCAACAGGTGCTTGACGCACTCACCGCTGCACTCAATGCAGGTGGACCAGCAGTGCTGGTGCGAGATGTTCGTGCCACCCGCATGGTGGCAGCGGGTGAGTCTCCGATTACTGAGGCTCCTCAGGGCACAGCACTGCTGATTCAAACCTCTGGGACTTCAGGTAAACCAAAGACGGTGGCCTTAAGCGCTGCCGCGTTGAAGGCAAGTGCCGAATCAGCTCACGAACGCCTCGGTGGAGTGGGGCAGTGGCTGCTTGCCCTCCCTCTGACTTACATCGCGGGTATGTCTGTGCTTGTGCGTTCGATTGAGTCAGGTACGGCACCCGTGTTCATGCCCAGTGGCCCTTTTGATGCCCGGACATTCTTGGCATCAGTTGCCGAGATGACGAGTGATCGTCGCTACACAGCTCTTGTTCCTGTTCAGCTTGCTCGTGTTCTGGACGAAGTCGAAGGCTCTGCAGAGGCTTTAGCAACTGTGCTCACCCTGGACGCTGTGCTCATAGGAGGGCAAGCATTGGAGCCAGAGCTGCGTGAACGTGCACGGTCCCTGGGAGTAAAAATTGTCACCACCTATGGCTCAAGCGAGACTGCGGGCGGTTGTGTCTATGACGGGATTCCCCTAAAGGGCGTTCAGGTTGATATGGCAGAAGAGTCGGGGGAAATCCTCGTTGCCGCTGCGCAGCTTGCGACGGAATACGTTGGAGATGAAGACCGAACTATCAACACATTCCAAAACAGGAATGGAGTGATCTGGTATCACACCGGAGACGCCGGCTTGTTCGAAGATGGCGTCCTCACAGTTCTGGGACGGCTGGATCGAATCATTACTTCTGGCGGCCTCAAGGTTGATCTCGATGCGGTGGAGGCAGTAGTCCGCAGTATTTACAAGGCTTCTGAGGCCGTAGTCATACATATTCCAGATTCGGAATGGGGTGTTCGTCCGGCAGTGGTTGTTCCTGGTGGAGAGCATGACTCAGAGCTCGCGGCGCAGATTTATGACGAGATAGTGGCGGAGCTTGGACGCGTCGCTGCCCCGAAGGTGGTGTGCTTTATTGAGGAGATTCCACGCCTGAGTTCTGGCAAGCCTGACCTTCTCGCTCTGTCTGCATACGCTGCTGCTCAGAAGTAGGCTCTGAGATATGAGTAAGTCCAGCAAGAAAAAACACAGAGGTTCAACCCCGTCACACAAGCCTCGCAAAGCAACCGTTGCTGACTGGATTTCTGGTGCACGTATTCGCACCCTGCCATTGGCATTTGCTCCTGTTGCGATTGGTTCGGGTGCCGCAGCACTGACCGACCAGTTCAAACTTCCCATTGCTTTGTTGTGCCTGGTGGTGGCACTGGCACTCCAGATCGGAGTGAACTACTCCAATGATTACTCCGACGGTATTCGTGGCACTGACGACTTCCGCGTAGGGCCTGCCCGTCTGACCGGTTCTGGAATGGCACACCCCAAGCGCGTGCTTGCAGTTGCTTTGGCCTTCTTTGCCCTTTCTGGTGTTGCCGGAATCATCATCGTGATTCTCACCGGTGCCTGGTGGATGTTGGCAGTGGGTGCGGTCGCCATCGTGGCTGCATGGTTCTACACCGGCGGTCGTCGCCCCTACGGCTATGCCGGTCTTGGCGAAGTAATGGTCTTTATCTTCTTCGGGCTGGTGGCAACGTTGGGCACGACTTATGTTCAGACAGGAGCATTCAGCCAGGAGAGCCTCTTTGGCGGAATTGGTATTGGTCTGATTTCGTGCGCGGTACTCGTGGTGAACAACATTCGCGACATCGCTACAGACACCCTGGCAGGCAAGAAGACCCTCGCAGTGCGAATGGGTCGCACACCCTCAGCTGTGCTGTTCTGTCTGCTGATGCTGATTCCCTTCGGAATCGTCATTTATCTGGGACTGTTCTACTCAGCCGCATTCTTGACCCTGTTCGCGTTGCTGGCAGCATTGCCCGCATGTTTGATCACGGTGATGGCGAAATCACCACAGGAATACATCCTGGCCCTCAAGCTCTCCAGTCTCACTGGGTTGCTGTATGGCTTAGGCCTTGCGTTCGCCTTCTTCAGCTAGGCCAGCATCCACTTCAGCATCCTCTGCGTCAGCATCCTTGTCGGCATTAACCCTCTTTGCCGAACGCTTTTCATACAGAGACGTTGACAGTTCATTCCGCGTCTTGGCAAAGAAGATGTAAGAAATACACAGGCCAATAATGGCGGCGAGTACAGCAGCGAGCCAGGGAATCATGCCCAACAACAACATGATCGCAAGAGGCACCGCAAAAGCAGCCAGTCGCATGAGGCTAAACAGGAGCCAGGATGATTTCTTCACAGGACAAGTCTAAGCCGAGCGGACTGTGAGCTATCAGGGAGCCAACCTAGACTGGAAACACTATGACCCGCTTGATCATCATCCTCGTCGCCATTGCTGTGGCACTCATGGTTTTCTCCGCAATCGATGCCATCTTGATGGACCGTCTTCGTGTGCGAGGTGTGCCCAAGGGATTGTGGATTTTCATCATCATCTTCATCCCGGTAGTCGGTCCTATTCTCTGGCTCACCGTAGGACGAGGAAAGAAGAATGGTTCCCGCCGGGGACCAATTGCTCCCGATGATGACATTGACTTCTTGCGTGGACTCAACACGGATCCTCCAGGCGATGGTCCCCGTGGCTAAGCACGCCCCAGCATCCGTTTTTGCGGCTGAATTTCTCACCACGCTCGTTGAGCATGGTGTTGAACACATTGTGCTCTCACCTGGAGC
>JBEBAV010000002.1:0-6870 GCA_041158725.1 Actinomycetota bacterium | reverse complement strand
TTCATTTTCAAACCGGGAACCTACGACGAAGAGTTCCATCGCCTTGATGACGCTATTGAAGAGTTCGTGCAAGCTATGCCTGGTTTCCTGGGAGTCGAACGCTGGCAGAGCGCAGATGGTGCGACCAAGAACTCCATCTATTACTTTGCCGATAAAGAAACCTTGACGGAGTTCTCTCGCTATCCCGACCACCTCACTGCCAAAGCAGGGGTTCAGCGCTGGTATGACGGCTATGAAGTTGTTATTTCAGAGGTAGTGGCTGCCTATGGCGATGGCAAGATCCCGAGCATCGCCTCCTGTGTCAAAGGTAAAGGCGCCTTCTACGCGAGCACGTAACGTTTACGCAGGGTAGCTAGGTGATGAACCTGTTCCCTGCTCGATGATTTTGGCGAGCATCTCTGGCTCTGTGGTGTTCTCACCAGGCTGGTTGGGTTTGCCTGACCCGTGGTAATCACTCGAGCCTGTGATGATGAGGCTCCGCTCGATGCAGATTTCTCGCAGAATGCTCTTTCCCGGCTCCATGTTTTCGCGGTGCTCGATTTCATAACCGCCCAGACCCGCCTCAATGAGACGGTCGATGTATTCCATCGGTGCAACGCGGCCCTTAGTGGTGGGGTGGGCCATCACGGGAACTCCGCCAGCAGCACGAATGAGTTTCACCGCAGAAACAGGATCCAACGCATATTGGGAAACGTAGTAGGGGCCGTTCTTCGAGAGAATCCCATCAAAGGCTTCACCACGCTCACTGATGATTCCCTGTGCAACAAGAGCGTCAGCCAGGTGTGGACGCCCGAGAGATTTACCTGAAGCTGCAACTTGTTCCATCACGTGTTCCCAGGTGATGTCGTAATCAGCACTGACGTTCTCCGTCATTTGCCGCAGCCGGTTTTCGCGGTCATTTTGAAGCTTGTCGAGTTCTTCTGCCAGTGGGGCAAAATCGGGATCTATGAGATAGGCGAGGATGTGGATGCTGCCGTGTTCAATTCGGGAACTGAACTCCATGCCAGGAATAAATGTCATTCCTAAGCGAAGGCATTCCTCGCGCGCTTCGTCCCAGCCCGCAGCCGTGTCATGATCCGTTAGAGCCATCGTTCTAACCCCGGCAGCGTGGGCTTCTCGAACTACTTCGGTGGGGGAACCCGTGCCATCAGAAACATTGCTGTGAAGATGCAGGTCGATTGGACCTTGGGCTCGTAAGAATGCTTCCACCCTTTCACTCTATGCCCGACAGGGGACGAGAAAGCATTTTCTCCACCTAGCGGTGTAAGACTAGAGATATGAACGATGCAGAAGCCACGAAAGAAGCTCCCCTGGGAACGACTAACCGATCCACAACTCCTGGCTCTGACACCTTCAAGCACTACATCGCTAGCCAGTGGGCAGACCGTCCCGAAGAGATACCCGCGCCCCGCGAACAGGCAGCTTATGCGGCAGCTCGACGCGAGAAGCTGAGCAAGCTCTACCCAGGCAAGCGTCTTGTCATCCCCGCTGGCGCGATGAAGCGCCGGAGCAATGACACGTTCTATCCCTTCCGAGCCACTTCCGCATTTAGCTGGCTGACAGGATGGGGCTCAGATTCTGAACCTGACTCAGTGTTGGTCATGCAGCCCACCGCCACCGGTCACGACGCAACCCTTTACTTCCGCGAGCGCGCTGGCCGCGACTCTGATGAGTTTTATGCCAACAGTGACATTGGCGAATTCTGGATAGGCCCTCGCCCTTCACTAGCTCAGGTTGCGGGCGATCTGGCAATCACAACCCGTCACCTTAATGAGCTTCCTGCCGAGGATGCTGAGGTCACAGAACTTCCTGACGACGTTGCCCGCGATCTCTCTGAGATGCGCTTGGTGAAAGACGAATTTGAAATCGCGGAAATGCGCGAGGCTGTAGCCTCAAGCATTCGGGGCTTTGCCGATATTGCACGCGTGCTTCCCGCGATTGCCGGAAACAAGCGTGGTGAACGCTTGGTCGAGGGAGCTTTTTCTTCTCGTGCCCGCTTGGAAGGCAATGGAGTTGGTTACAACACCATCGCTGCCAGTGGAGCTCACGCCTGCATCTTGCACTGGGTAACAAATGATGGCGTGGTGAACAATGGCGACCTCATCTTGATTGATGCGGGCGTTGAGCGCGACAGCTACTACACCGCAGATGTGACGCGCACACTCCCGGTTAATGGCACGTTCACGCCTATTCAACGCAAGGTTTATGAGGCCGTGCGCGAGGCTGCCGACGCAGCCTTTGCCATTGTGAAGCCAGGGATTACCTTCCGCGATGTTCACAACACCGCCATGGGCGTCATTGCGCAGAAAACTGCTGAGTGGGGACTACTTCCCGTGACAGCAGAAGAAGCTCTCTTGCCCGAGAACGGCCACCACCGTCGCTATATGGTTCATGGCACCAGCCACCACCTCGGTATTGATGTGCACGACTGTGCTCAGGCGCGCCGTGAGATGTATATGGACGGCATTGTCGAAGAAGGCATGATCTTCACGATTGAGCCCGGTCTTTACTTCCAGCCCGATGACCTCACCGTTCCTGAGGAATTCCGTGGCATCGGTGTGCGTATCGAGGATGACATCTTGGTTACGGCCACCGGTGCAGAGAACCTCACTATTGCTCTGCCCCGCACCGCTGACGACGTGGAAGCGTGGCTTGCACCCCACGTTGCCGCAGCGAAAGCCGCCAAGGCTGCTCAGCTTAAAGCTGAGGCACTCGCAAAGAAGAAGCGCAAGTAATCATGCAACGGCGCAGGATCGGCAGTTGGATTGTCATTGCACTGTTTGCAGCTAGCGGTGTGCTTCACCTCGTCACTCCCGGTGGGTTCTTGTGGTTGATGCCACCAGAGCTAAGCGAAACCACCAATCTTGTGCTCATCTATGCCAGCGGTGTTGTTGAACTGCTGTGTGCTCTGGGTTTACTCCAGCGTTGGCCCTGGGCACCGATGCTCACTGTGTTGACGCTGCTAGCGGTGTGGCCAGCCAACATTTGGTACGCCTTCGACCAACTCGGCAGTGACAACACCGCATTGGTCATTGCATCCTGGGTGCGCTTGCCTTTGCAAATTCCTCTGCTGTGGTGGGCCTGGAAGTCACCGGTAAAGGCGCAAAACTAAGCAGGATTGACCAGTGCTGCGGTGCGCGAGAGCACGTCTCGGCACACCACAATCGCAGGACTTTGGGCACTAGCCCGTCTTGCCGCTGTGAATACGGTTCTGCGCGGGTTGCCGGGTAGATCAATCAGTTCCACTGTCACGGGGCGTCCCACCCAGGCCAGGCCGGTGAGCAATGCCACGGCATTGCCGGATTCAACCAAGCGAATGTGTGCCTGGATATCTGCGGTTTCGAACTGAACATCAGGTTCAAACCCTGCCTGCCGGCAGGCCTGCTCAGCCCAGTGACGTGAGGCAGTTCCCCGAGGTTCCATTACCCAGGGCAATTCTGCCGTGTGAGCCAGCGTCTTGATTCCTTGTTCCGAAACGAGTTTCTTTGAGACACCCAAGCGAATGGGGTCGGTTGTCAGATCCACGCGGTCAAGTTCAGGGTGACGAGGTGCTGCATGGCCCGGGTATTGCTCAGCAATCACGAGATCGAAGTCGCGCGTCCACGTGGCATGCAAAGCTGCTTCTGGTTCTTGTTGTGTGACTTCCAGCCGCATCTCGGGATATTCCCTCCGAACGAGAGTGAGTGCATCTGGGAGTAGTGCCAACGCAGCGGATTGGAACACGGCTAAGCGAACCAAACCTGCGGGTCGCTCAAGCGAGGTGGTGACTTCTGCTTCTGCTTTCTCGAGAACTTCCAAAACGGTGGAGGTGTGAGAAACAAGTATCTCTGCTTGAGGTGTGAGGGTTACCCGTCGACCAGTCTTTCGAAGCAGTGGGACGCCCACTTCCTTCTCCAGCAGTGCGAGCTGCTGAGACACCGCAGAGGGGCTGTAGTTGAGGGCGTCGGCAACCTCGGCAAGTGTGCCTCGCAGCTTCACTTCACGCAGAAGTCGCAAACGGCGTAGATCAAGCATGAAGCCCTCCAATTAGTTAAGTAATTCTAATGAGTACTAGTAACCAATGTGCGCTTTATCTTAAGACTTATTGGCACCAGACTAAGAGCATGACCGCAGACGCACTCTCCCCTGAACTGGCCACCGACTCCATCGCCCTCGTGCGCAAATGGTTGACC
Organism: Actinomycetota bacterium; assembly: GCA_041158725.1. Lineage (GTDB taxonomy): Bacteria > Actinomycetota > Actinomycetes > Actinomycetales > Microbacteriaceae > Aurantimicrobium. The sequence goes on along the minus strand of JBEBAV010000002.1, from coordinate 2,698 downwards.
GAAGCACAGGGATTTCCTGTTGACTCCAGTGCTGTGATGCTCGCCGGGGTTTTGAAAGACCCCAACGGCTTGGCCTTCACTGTGGGATTCGTGGATGGGGTTGTGCGCCCCGAAGATCTGCGTGTGGCCGCACGTAACCTCAAAGAGCTCGCTCCCAAGGTTCCAGCATTCTTGCCTTGGTATATGCGTGCAGCTGTCCGCCTTGGCGGGACTTTCGCACCGATTCTTCCTGGCCTCGTTATTCCTATTGCCCGCAAGGTACTGCGCAACATGGTGGGCCACCTCATCGTGGATGCCACTGATGCCAAGCTCGGCGGCGCCATTGCCAAACTGCGCAAGCCTGGTATTCGCCTCAACGTCAACCTGCTCGGTGAAGCCGTTCTCGGCGAGCGCGAAGCAGCACGTCGCCTCGAAGGAACCCGTGCACTGCTGGCGCGCGATGATGTCGACTACGTCTCCATCAAGGTCTCTTCAACCGTTGCCCCACACTCTGCCTGGGCGTTTGAGCAGGACGTGGAGCACGTCGTGGAGCGTTTACTTCCCCTGTTCCACCTTGCTGCCGAGAGCCCCACTCCTAAGTTCATCAACTTGGACATGGAAGAGTTCAAAGACCTCGACATCACCATTGCCGTCTTCACCCGCATCCTGGATCGTCCAGAGCTGTTGAACCTCGAAGCAGGCATTGTGCTGCAGGCTTACCTGCCTGATGCTCTCGCCGCCATGATGCAGCTGCAGGAATGGTCTGCAGCTCGTCGTGCTCGCGGTGGTGCGGGCATCAAGGTTCGTGTGGTGAAGGGCGCAAACCTTCCCATGGAGCGCGTGGAAGCTGCCTTGCACGACTGGCCACTGGCTACCTGGCACACCAAGCAGGACAGTGACACCAACTACAAGCGCGTCATCAACTATGCCCTGCACCCTGACCGAATTGGCAACGTCCGAATTGGTGTTGCCGGTCACAACCTCTTCGACGTTGCTTATGCCTGGCTACTGGCAGGCAAGCGTGGCGTGCAGTCCGGTATTGAATTTGAAATGCTGCTGGGTATGGCACAAGGCCAGGCCGAGGCAGTGAAGAAGGATGTCGGCGGACTCCTGCTCTACACACCCGTTGTTCACCCTGCTGAGTTTGATGTTGCTATTGCGTATCTGATTCGCCGCCTGGAAGAGGGCGCCTCTCAGGACAACTTCATGTCTGCTGTGTTTGAGCTCTCCGCTAACGAGGGACTTTTCGATCGCGAAAAGACTCGCTTCCTCAACTCTCTGGCTGAGTTGGATGACAGTGTCCCTGCCTCACACCGTGTGCAGGACCGCACCACGCCAGCTAAGCCCATGCCTACCGACCGTTTCGAGAATGCAGCAGACACAGACCCCGCCATCGCAGCGAACCGCGCCTGGGGTGATGGCATTCTCTCCCGGATAGTCACCTCACAACTGGGCAATGACACCGTCGCGGCACACACCATCACTACTGAAGCTGAGCTAGAGAAGATCTTTACTACCGCAACCGGTCCTGGTTCTTCGTGGCGCACCATGCCTGCCACTCAGCGTGCTGAGATTCTTCACCGTGCCGGTGAAGTTCTCGAAGCACGCCGTGCAGAACTGATGGAAGTTGCCGCCAGCGAAACAGGAAAAACTCTCGACCAGTCAGACCCTGAGGTTACTGAAGCTATCGACTTCGCTCACTATTACGCGGAGCAGGCAAAGAAGCTTGAGCGCATCTCGGGTGCTGAGTTTGTTCCTGCCCGACTCACAGTGGTCACTCCTCCCTGGAACTTCCCTGTGGCAATCCCTGCAGGTTCCACCCTGGCTGCCCTGGCAGCAGGATCTCCCGTGATTATCAAGCCTGCTGCACAGGCACGACGCTGTGGTGCGGTCATGGTGGAAGCACTCTGGGAAGCAGGAGTTCCTCGCGATGCACTTCAGCTGGTCAACATGGGTGACCGCGCACTGGGAAGCAAGCTCGTTTCTGACCCCCGTGTGGATCGAGTGATTCTCACCGGTGGCTACGAAACCGCTGAACTGTTCCGTTCGCTACGCAATGACCTGCCACTGTTGGCAGAGACCAGCGGAAAGAACGCCATCATTGTCACCCCCAGCGCCGACCTCGACCTGGCTGCCAAGGATGTCATCTACTCGGCCTTTGGTCACGCTGGTCAAAAGTGTTCCGCAGCTTCCTTAGTTGTATTGGTGGGTTCTGTTGCCACCTCGCAGCGTTTCCGTAACCAGCTCATTGACGGAGTCTCCAGCCTCAAGGTGGGCTACCCCCACGACGCCACTACCCAGATGGGTCCCATCATTGAGCCAGCTCAGGGCAAACTCCTCTCCGCACTGACCACTGTGGGCAAGGGAGAAAAGTGGCTGGTGGAGCCCAAGCAGCTCGATGACTCCGGCAAGTTGTGGTCTCCCGGTGTGCGCGACGGCGTCAAGGCTGGCAGCGAATACCACCTGACCGAATACTTCGGTCCTGTCCTCGGCATTATGACCGCGCGCACACTCGAAGAAGCTATCGCCTTGGTCAACGCCATTGACTACGGCCTCACTTCGGGCATCCACTCCCTGGATGCTGACGAAGTAGGCCTCTGGCTGGACACCATCCAGGCTGGAAACCTCTACGTCAACCGTGGAACCACCGGCGCTATCGTGCAGCGCCAGCCCTTCGGCGGCTGGAAGAAGTCCGCCGTGGGAGCTGGCACCAAGGCTG
>JBEBAV010000001.1:0-50423 GCA_041158725.1 Actinomycetota bacterium | reverse complement strand
TCGAATCCAACCTCGGTATGCGCGACATTCTTCTGGCACTGCACTGGGTGAAAGATAACATTGCCGCCTTTGGTGGCAATCCTGATGACGTCACCATCTTTGGTGAGTCAGCGGGTGCTGGATGTGTCACCACACTGATGACTATGCCTGCAGCAGAAGGCCTCTTCCACAAAGCCATCGCAGAGAGCTCACCAGCAACCAGTGTCTATAAGCCTGAGCGTGCAGCTGGTGTTGCCCAGGCTTATCTGGACTTGATTGGCGTGGAAGCCAAAGACGCTGCGAAGCGTCTCCGCGAGATTGATGCCATCACTCTGGCATCTCAAACAACCAACCTGCTCAATCACGTGGCCAACACCGCGCCGGGCACAGTTGCCTTCGCACCTGTTATTGATGGAGATTTGATTCCCGGATATCCGGTTGCGGCATTCCGAGCGGGAAAGCAGCACAAGGTGCCTCTCATCATTGGGACGAACCATGACGAGGCGGCTCTGTTCAAAATGATGAAGTCCCCGCTGATGCCGATTAGTGAATCAGCTATCGATGAGATGTTTGAACTCGTGGCCAAAGACAATCCTGCGCTAAAGGATTCTGAGGCAGAAATTATTGCCGCCTACCCTGACTTCCCGAAGCAGAAGGGTGCAATGGAAATCTCACGTGATGCCGGGTTCCGCATGCCCTCAATCTGGGTTGCCGAGGCACACTCTCGTGTTGCACCCACTTGGATGTATCGCTTCGATCAAGCTCCACCGTTGATGAAACTTCTCGGCATTGGTGCCAGTCACGCAACAGAACTTCCCTACGTGTTCGGCACGCTGCCCGACAAGATGAAGGGAAAGAAAGCACTCCAGTTCCGACTGGGTGGCCTCAAAGAGGCCCAAGAAATTTCTTCCCGCATCATGGCTCGCTGGCTGAGCTTCGCACGCACGTCGAGCCCCGTGACTACAGATTCTCACACTCATCACGAGCTGTCATGGCCTCGTTATGACGAGCAGACGAGAAGCACGCTGATCATCAATACCAGCGACACGGTTGAGAATGATCCTGATGGGGAGATCCGCAAAGCCTGGGGCGAAGAAGTTCTCGGCTTCAAATAAGCAAGTTCTTAACGAGCTCAGGCCCGCCAATGGCGGGCCTGAGCTGTTTCGCTTTCTAGCGGAAGTTCACAAACTGGAGCGCAACGGGCAAGTCTGCTCCCTTGAGCAGGGCCATCGTGGCCTGAAGGTCATCACGGCTCTTGGAAGAGACGCGCACCTCATCGCCCTGAATCTGTGACTTGACCGACTTGGGGCCCTCGTCACGGATGAGCTTGGTGACCTTCTTGGCGTTCTCCTGATCGATGCCCTCTTTCATCTTGGCTTCGATGCGGAATTCTTTACCTGAAGGGAATGGGTCACCGGCGTCGAGGCTGCGCAGGGAGATTCCGCGCTTGATCAGTTTCTGCTCGAAGACCTCGAGGATTGCTTTTACGCGCTCTTCTGAGTTGGCCTTCATGAGAATCTTTTCGCCGCTCCACTCGATGGAGGCGCCGACGTTCTTGAAGTCGTAACGCTGCTCAACCTCTTTGATTGCCTGGTTGAGGGCGTTATCGGTCTCCATTTTGTCGACCTTGCTTACTACGTCAAATGATGAATCAGCCATGAGTCCATGTTATCCAGCCCGTCTTCGGCAGATTGTCAGCCGGGGCCAACAGAATGGATAGTGATGGCATCCAAGAAAGTTCGACGTAACCGCACACTCATCGTGATTGCGGTTATTGGTGTTGCCACATGGGGGTTTGTGTCCTGCGCTACAGGCGGTCAGTCCACTTCCGAACAGGGGCCGTTTGCGCCAGCTCTCGCTGCCCCACCCCATGTTGAGGGCATGACCCTGGACCAGCTTGCGCACACCGCGATTGCGGAATTACCTGATCCCACGTGGGTGAAGCAGACAGCACAGCAAACGGGAATTCCGGAGCGCGCTCTCACGGCGTATGCCGGTGTGGCGATCGGCCTCTCTGTTGTCGACCCTGAGTGTCACCTGTCGTGGAACACCCTCGCCGGAATTGGCTGGGTGGAATCCCACCACGGCACCATCTTCGGCGGGAAGATTCTGCCCGATGGCAACATGTCTGAGCCCATTTATGGCATTCCCCTTGATGGGAAGAACGACACCAAGGCTATGCCTGACTTTGATGACGGAAACTTTGATGGCACTGCCGAGTTTGATCGTGCTGTGGGACCTATGCAGATTGTTCCACCGACCTGGGCTGCGTGGCACAACGATGGCAACAACGACGGTAATGAAGATGGACAGAACATCGACGACGCCGCTTTAGCGGCTGGTCGTTACCTTTGTTATTCGGGAGGAGACCTCTCCACGCCACAAGGATGGCAGGATGCTGTCTTTGGATATAACCAGGTTCCGAAGTACATGCAGGATGTAGCAAACAAGGCTAATGAGTACGCCAGCAAGGTTCCTGCCACGAACTAAAGCGGGGACGATTTTCAACTATCGCCTTGCCCCGGTATTGTTGAGGGGCACTTAGTCGTGAATATTCATGACGAACTGCAACGGCAAGTTACCCTAGCGGCCAAAGGGATCTGACTGTAAATCAGACGGCTCAGCCTTCGGGGGTTCGAATCCCTCACTTGCCACCAACAGATAAGCCCCTCCTCGGAGGGGCTTTCTTGTTGCCGTCAGAAAAAGTAGCTCGATATCAAGATACTTTTGGTAGGCTTGAGCCTGAGCATATTGCGCCCAAATACCCACGAAGAATGGCATGCCATGACCGAGTCGACCATTGTCTACACCCACACTGACGAAGCACCAGCACTAGCAACTGCCTCGTTCCTGCCAATCGTTCAGGCCTATGCCACCGCGGCAGACGTGTCGATCGAAACCCGCGACATCTCCCTCTCAGGACGTATCCTCGCAGTCTTCCCTGAGCGCCTGAAAGAAGACCAGAAGGTCTCCGACGCTCTCAAGGAGCTGGGTGAGCTGGCAACTAAGCCCGAAGCAAACATCATCAAGCTTCCCAACATCTCGGCATCCATCCCGCAGCTCAAGGCAGCTATTGCCGAACTTCAGGCAGCGGGCTACGACGTTCCCGATTTCCCAGAAGACCCCAGCACTGATGAAGAGCGTGAAGCACGCAAGCGCTATGACCGCATCAAAGGTTCTGCAGTCAACCCAGTCCTTCGTGAAGGAAACAGTGACCGCCGTGCACCTCTCTCGGTGAAGGCCTACGCTCGCAAGCACCCTCACGTGAACAAGGCATTCTCTGCCGGTTCGAAGACTCGAGTTGCCACCATGGGTCACGATGACTTCTTCTCGAATGAGAAGTCAGTCGTGCTGCCTGCCGCAGACACCCTGACCATTCGTCACACCGCAGCTGATGGCACAGAAACAGTTCTCAAGTCCGGACTTGCTGTTCTCGAGGGCGAAATTGTCGACTCGACATTCCTCTCTGCTTCAGCGCTGGATGCATTCCTTGCGGAAACCCTCAAGCAGGCCAAGGAAGAGAACGTTCTCTACTCGGTTCACCTCAAGGCGACCATGATGAAGGTCAGCGACCCCATCATCTTTGGTCACGTGGTGAAGGCATTCTTCGCTGACGTATTCGACAAGCACGGCGCAGCACTTGAAGCTGCTGGTCTGACCCCTAACGATGGACTGGGCTCCATCCTTGCTGGACTGACCGAGGTTGTCGGTGGTGAGCAGATTGCTGCTGATTTCAACGCTGCAATTGCAGCCGGTCCACGCCTGAGCTACACCAACAGCGACAAGGGCATTACGAACTTGCACGTTCCTTCAGACGTGATCGTGGACGCATCCATGCCTGCGCTGGTTCGTAATGGTGGAAAGCTCTGGGGCGTTGACGGTGGCGAAGACGACACTCTCGCCGTCATCCCTGACTCTTCCTACGCGGGCGTTTACCAGGCAACCATCGAAGACGTCATTGCCAACGGTCCACTCGACCCAGCAACTATTGGAACCGTTCCCAACGTTGGTCTGATGGCTCAGGCAGCTGAAGAATACGGCAGCCACGACAAGACCTTCGAGATTGCTGCGGACGGTCGCGTTGACGTAGTCAACTCCGCTGGTGAAGTACTGATTTCCCACAACGTTCACAAGGGTGACATTTGGCGCGCAACTCAGACCAAGGATGTTCCAGTCCGTGACTGGGTCAAGCTTGCTGTGACTCGTGCTCGTGCAAGCAAGACTCCTGCCATCTTTTGGCTGGATGAGAAGCGTGCCCACGATGCGCAGATCATTGCCAAGGTCAAGACCTACCTGGCGGACTACGACACCACCGGCCTGACCATCGAGATCATGGCACCTGCTGAGGCGACCAAGTACTCGCTGGCACGCATCCGCCAGGGACTCGACACCATCTCAGTCACCGGTAACGTTCTCCGCGACTACAACACCGACCTGTTCCCCATCCTCGAGGTGGGAACTAGTGCCAAGATGCTCTCGATTGTTCCCCTGCTCAACGGTGGTGGATTGTTCGAGACCGGTGCTGGCGGTTCTGCTCCTAAGCACGTCCAGCAGTTGGTGGAAGAAAACTTCCTGCGCTGGGATTCACTCGGTGAATTCTTCGCACTGGCTGCTTCCTTCGAGCACCTCTCCGACACCACCGGAAACAAGAAGGCACTCGTGCTGGCCAACACACTTGACCGTGCAACCGGTACTTTCCTCGAAGAGGATCGTTCACCAGGTCGCAAGGTTGGCACCATTGACAACCGTGGAAGCCACTTCTACCTCGCTCTCTACTGGGCACAGGAATTGGCAGCGCAGGCCGAAGATGCTGAACTGGCAGCAAAGTTTGCTCCCATTGCTGAGGCTTTGTCTTCACAGGAAGAGCAAATCGTGGCTGAGCTCATCGCAGTTCAGGGCAAGCCTGCAGATATTGGTGGCTACTACAAGCCAGACGCGACCAAGATTGCCAACGTCATGCGACCTTCAGCAACCTTAAACAAGGTCATTGATTCGATCAAATAGTGATCTAGACGCATTCGGTAAAGCCCCTGAAATGTCAGGGGCTTTACTCATCTATGCTCAGCTTTCACGCCTGAGCGTCAACCAATACTGTCTCTCGTCTTCATCGAGTTTTTCTATCGCGTAGCGCAGCTCTGTTCGGGGCATGACTGTGGCATGTGCTACAAGGAATCCTCGCAGCACCTCCACATCGCGTTTCCCAATCTCACGCAACATCCAGCCGCAGGCTTTGTGCATGAGGTCGTGAGGGTCACTTAGGTGATACTCGGCAAGAGTGAGAGCGTCATCGAATTCACCTGCTCTGATAAAGGTAAAAGTGAACATGATGGACAATCGTCGTTCCCACAGGGAGTCACTCTTTGCTAGTTCGAGCAAGAGTTCTCTGCGTTCTGGATCTGGCAAGAGATATTCGCCAAAGGTCGGTGCACTGGTATCAATGAGATCCCAATTGTTGACCACGCCTTGACGAACGCTGCTGAGATAGAGGGCGAAAAGTTCTGTTTTCTCAATCTCTGACTTGGCGCGCTTGTAACGGTTCACCAAAATGATGAGCGCACACAGACGGACTTCATGTTCCTCAGAGGTGAGCAGTTCAGCAATCTCAGCTGGAGGCAGTGATTTGTGCACCCCGGCAACTTGTCTAACCTGCGGTACTGAGAGACCGATAAAGATGTCGCCTTCACCGTATTCACCTGGCCCGGTTTTGAAATAACCGGCAGAGTGTGCGGCTCTGACGGGGTCTGCCAATTCATGCAGATCGGACAGAACCTTTTGAGCACTCACGTGACCATTATCTGACAAGAGTTCGTAATGGAAGGATGTTCAACTTTCCTAGACCATTTGTTCAGCTACTCCTGCTACGTTGAGTGTCGAACGAAACGAAGGAGTTCTCCATGTCTGCAGGTTGCTGTAAAGCAAGCCCTCTTCACCACGAACACGTTGGCGCCGCCATTGCGAGTTCTGGAACAACCATCACCCCGGCAAGCCACGCGTCTGCGCTGTCGGTTGGAGAAGCTGCTGACACTCTCGTCGTGGGAACGATTGCCACAGGCAATCCAGCTGCACCACTTGCGGAGGCAATGGCTATCTCCGGTGGTGCGATCATCGGTATTGGTGCACTCAAGGATGTTGAGGGTCTGGTCGATTCCTCCACTAAGACCGTCAAGCCCGAGGGTGTTGTTGTTCCTGGTCTCATCGAGCCACACATGCACATCTGGACTTCTTTGCTCAACCTGACCTGGACTGATGTTTCCCACGAAGCTTGTGCGACCTTCGATGACGTTGTGGCCAAGCTCAAGGCAACGGCAGCTGCTACCCCCGCGGGACAATATGTACTTGGCAAGCTCTTTGACCCCAGCCTCTTCCCCGGGGAGCCCGACCTCACCCGCGACATCCTGGACCAGATTGCACCCAATAACCCTGTTGTGGTGATGAACGCTTCGATGCACTACCTCTATGTCAACAGTGAAGCATTCAAGCTCGCTGGAATCACCGACCAGACTATGGATCCTCCCGGTGGAACCTTCAAGCGCGCTGATGGCAAGCTCACCGGTGTTGTTGGGGAAGCGCCCGCCATGATGATGATGATGGCAACGTTCCCCAAGCCCACCGCCCAGCAGATTGCTGCGGGCATCACTGAGATTCTGACCGAGTGCTCTCGTCAGGGTGTTACTTCGCTGCGCGAAGCCGCAACGGGGAGCCTGGCAGGTGTGAGCGAATTTGCTACCTTGCACCAGCTCAACGCTGCCAAGCGTCTGCCTGTTCGTGTGTCCACAGCGCAATTCGCCATCATGCCTGGCAAGACTCCTGCTGAAGCAGCAGCTGCCTGGAAGGAAGCGGGAGTTACTCCATTCAGTGGCGACGAAATGGTTCGCGCAGACGCCTGGAAGGTTGTTACCGACGGATCAAACCAGGGCCGCTCTGGATATTTCATGCAGCCTTACCTGGGCGAAGACAACGGTGGTCACGCTGACTGGACTCCAGAGGGCTTGCGCGGTGCCATGAAGGCTGGTCTGGATGACGGCTGGCAGATCATGGTTCACACCAATGGCGATGCAGCCGTTGAGATGGCTCTCGAGGCGATGGAAGATCTTCTTCCTGGCTATGGGGCAAATGACCTGCGTCACCGCTTCGAGCACGTGTCCTTCACAACCGATGACCAGCTCGCTCGTCTTGCTCAGGCAGGCATCAGCCCCAGCTTCCTGATGAACCACGTGTTCTACTGGGGTGCTGCATTCCGCGACACCTTGCTTGGTCCTGAACGTGCACAGCACCTTGACCGCGTTGCATCTGCATACAAGGCGGGGCTTCGCCCCAGCCTTCACTCCGACTACAACGTGAGTAAGGTTCACCCCCTGCAGAGCGCTCGCACTGCTGTGCTGCGCCAGCTGCAGGCTGATGGCACCGTGCTCAACCCAGCTGAGTGTGCAACCGTGGAGCAGGCACTCACCGCGATCACCACGGGGGCTGCCTGGCAGATCCACGCTGATGACCGTGGTTCGCTCGAAGTGGGCAAGCGTGCTGACTATGCGGTTTTGGACGCTAATCCGTGGACCTCTGACCCAGATAGCTGGGACAAGATTGTGGTCAACGAAACCTACATCGATGGAACCCTCGCCTTCCAGGCTTAGTTCCTTTCGAAGAGAAACTCACCATGCTCCAAGGCTTGTAGCCTTGGAGCATGGCTGTTTCCCCTGCAGAACTTCTCGATATTGCTCGCACCATTGCTGAAGAAGCAGGTGAATTGATTGCACGCCGACGCCGTGAAGGTGTGACCATCGCAGACACGAAGTCCAGCTCAATCGATGTGGTGACCTTTGCAGACCGTGAATGCGAAGAGTTTGTGAAAGGCCGCTTGGCTGAGCTTCGTCCCGAGGATGGCTTCTATGGCGAGGAGGGCGGTGACTCCACGGGAACGACAGGTCTGACCTGGATCGTTGACCCCATTGATGGCACCGTCAACTATCTCTATGGCATTCCACAGTTCGCCGTGAGTATTGCCGTGGTGGAGGGAACACCAGACCCTGGAACGTGGAAGCAGCTAGCTGGAGTGGTGTTCAACCCAGCGAACGGAGAGCTCTACACCGCTTCCTTGGGTGGTGGTGCATTCCTGACCAAGGCAGGCACAACCGTGAAGCTAGCCGTGAACCAGGAGACCTTACTGGCGCACACTCTTCTTGCTACAGGTTTTGCCTACAGTTCTGAGCTTCGTGCCGAACAGGCTCAGGTGCTCACTCGCATTCTCCCTGCGGTTCGAGACATTCGTCGCGCTGGCGCCGCTTCACTGGATCTGTGTGCTGTGGCAGCTGGACAGCTAGATGCTTACTACGAACGCGACACCAAACCCTGGGATCATGCCGCGGGCAGCCTGGTACTGCGTGAAGCAGGAGGTGTTGTCGGTGGGCTAGAAGGGGCTCCTGAAGGCCGTGACATGCTGCTAGCGACCAATTCTTACCTGTTTTCTCAAATAGAAAAACTCCTGTTGGGATGAGAAAATCCAGCTGAATTAAACCTTTTCTAGGTGGTCTTTCTCAGGCTTCATCTGTAGCGTTAACCATTCCGTTATATTTCATCCCGCTGGGCACGAGCCCCGGTTCTTGAACACGTAAGGACAAGCTTCAGTGACACAGGACCCTCACAATCTCTCTGCTGGTTTCCAGCAGGGTGCTTCGGGGGACCCCATTGTGCCGATGACTCGACGTGAACGTCGTGCCCTAGAAGCTCTCCAGGCACAACAACACGTTGCTGATGAGCTTGAGCGACAGGTAGAGAGCAACTCCCCAGCGCTTCAGTCAGACCAGAACATCACAGCTGGTTCCGAGCTCGAAACAGTCGTCACCCAGGAGCCGCCAACGCCTGCCCCAGCACAGCCTGTGCTGATGAAGCGTGATCGCAGCAATCGCCCACCTCTGGCCCAGCCAACAGATGTCTCAGCTGAACCTGTTGCCGCAGTCACGAGTGCCGAACCCTCAGATCCTGTCATGGCTGAGGTGAACACTCCTGCATCTGGTATCCCAGCTGTGTCCGAGGTTCGTCCTGAAAAGCCAGTAATTACGGAACCCCCCGCGACCACAGCATCACTTCCAGCGCCAATCTCCCTGATGGCGCAGGTTTCGACTTCGAGCACTCCACAGCCAGCAGTGAAGGTTCGCCTCAAGCACAAGCGCCGTTCACACGAACCCAAGATTGTGGCCCCCATTTCGCGCAAGCGTCGAGGTGCACAGATTTTCAGCATGGTTGCGATGGCCTTTGTTGCCGGACTGGCAATTGCTACAAGTGTTCCTGCAACAGCATTGCTCTCTCCTGAAGATGTGGCATTACAGGCAGAGCAGTCACGACTGAGTGCATTGCCTTTTGGTGACGGTCAAAGCGTTGAAGGCACCGGTGAATCGGTCAGCGCTGGTCGTGATGGTGTGAGCGTGACTGCTGCTCAGGCAGCCCCCACGATGGGCGCCTTCTCAGTGAAGAAGCTCTCGGTCAACGTTCCTGTGTCAAACAACGGAATGCAGTGGCCTGTGCGCGAGGTAAAGATTTCTTCCCCATTCGGTGACCGTAACCTGTTCGGACGCTACAACTTCCACACCGGTCTCGACTTCGATCCTTCCTACGGAACACCCATCTACTCAGTTGCTGACGGAATTGTTTCTCTCGTGGAAAACCCGGGACCCACCTGCGGTGTTGCCGTCTTTATTGAGCACAACGTCGATGGCACCAAATTCACCAGCGTTTACTGCCACATGGTCGTTGATTCACCCCCGGTTAAAGCAGGGGACACTGTCCAAAAGGGTCAATTGGTGGGAAACATTGGTCTCACCGGTGTCACCACGGGACCACACCTGCACCTCGAGATTCGCATCAACGATGTGCCCATTGACCCGTATGCGTTCTTGGTCCAGCACGCGGGCAAGGCCTCCAACGAAACTCGCGGCTAGACCATCCACACAGAGCTGGCAGGCGTGAGAATACCTGAGCTGCTGTTCGAGCTGTCCAGAATGATCTCGCCCGCGGGCAGAACAAAGTCCTCATCGCTGTAGTTGATATAGACGGAAACCTCGCCGTTGCGGAAACCAAGAACGTTTTCTGGTGTTCCCTCAATCCACTCGAGTTCACCCTCGCCCAGCGCCCGATCCTTGCGAATCGCTAGCGCTGCTTTGTATAGCTCAAGCGTGGAGGACGGATTACCTTCTTGTAGGTCGCGCGAGTATTCGCGATACACCGCAGGCTGGGGTAACCAAGGTTCACCTGAAGGCCCGAAGCCAAAGTTCACCTTGTCCGCTTCCCAGGGAATAGGAACACGGCAGCCGTCACGACCATAAGCCCGACCAGCGGTGCGGAAGAACGTAGGATCTTGGCGCTTGTCATCAGGAATATCGACTGCTTCAGGAAGACCTAATTCCTCACCCTGATACATATAGGCCACACCAGGCAGTGCCAGCATCATGGTTGATGCTGCGCGTCCACGGGCAAGACCTAAAGCGGCATCAGGCTTGGGCTGTGTCAACGGTCCAATGCCGGTGATGCGGTCTGCTGTTTTGGCGTGGGGGTCCAGAGCTAAACGGGTTGCATGACGAATCTGGTCATGGTTGGAAAGCACCCAGGTGCTAGGTGCACCCACCGCATGGAATGCCGAGATTGAATCCTTGATGACCTGACGCATCTGCTCGCCATTCCAGCGCGTGACCAGGAAGGGGAAGTTGAATGCCTGTTGCATTTCGTCTGGACGAACCCATTTGGCCATCTTGGTGAGAGGCTCCACAAACGCTTCAGCACAAAGAATGCGCTCGCCGGGGTATTCCTCGAGCAGCGAGTGCCATTCGCGATAAATTTCGTGAACCCCGTCATGGCCGAAGTAGGGGTTGTCGGGACGCTGTTCGGCAGGGGTGTTCCAATAAGCCTCATCACGACGGAAGTCAGGAAGATCAGCATCTTTCGACAAACCGTGAGCTACGTCGACACGGAAACCATCGACGCCGCGGTCGAGCCAGAAGCGCAGAATCACGAGGAAACGCTCACGCACCCAGCGGTTAGTCCAGTCAAAGTCGGGCTGGCTGGAATCGAACAGGTGCAAATACCACTGTCCTGGGGTGCCGTCGGGGTTCGTGGTGCGCGTCCATGCAGGACCGCCAAAGACCGACTCCCAGTTGTTAGGTGGAAGCTCGCCATGAACTCCCTTGCCGTCACGGAACATGAAGCGAGCACGTTCTTCACTGCCTTCACCGGAAGCTAGTGCTTCAACAAACCAGGGGTGCTCAGAAGAGCAGTGGTTGGGAACGAGGTCAACGATGACCTTCAATCCCAGGTCATGTGCCGTGGACTCGAGTGTGTCGAAATCAGCCAAAGTGCCAAAGAGCGGATCAACGTCGCAATAGTCAGCCACATCGTATCCCGCGTCTTTTTGGGGACTCGTCATAAACGGTGAGAGCCAGATGGCGTCAACGCCAAGTTCTTTCAGCTGGGGTAGACGTGACGTAATGCCGGCAAGGTCACCCATGCCATCTCCATTCGCATCCGCGAAGGACCGGGGGTAAATCTGGTAAATAACGGAGGAACGCCACCACTCTTTATTCGACATGGAGCAAGTTTAGAGAAGCTCAATACTCCAGAGAATAAGCCCGCGGAATGTCTCATAACGGCTTGTGTTTTTAGCATGCCCTCAGAGGTGATAATCTCTTACGGTGCCAATTTTCGAGGGAGACCTCGAAGGTATGGATACGCCCCGATAGCTCAGTGGTAGAGCACTTCCATGGTAAGGAAGGGGTCGCGAGTTCAATCCTCGCTCGGGGCCCGATCATTCTTCGACTGCTGCAGGTTTACCTGCCTCACCGGCGGATGTTCGTGGCTGGGTAGCTCAGGTGGTTAGAGCGCACGACTCATAATCGTGAGGTCGCGGGATCGAGCCCCGCTCCAGCTACTCTTCATCAAACCCCCTCTGAACGAGGGGGTTTTGTTTTCCCTAGTTCCCGACCAGCAACTGGGCGAACCAGACGAATAGGGGAATGCCAACAATGAGGTTGAACGGGAAGGTGATCCCGAGACTCGCTGTCAGATAGAAGCCAGGGTTTGCTTCCGGCAGGGAGAGCTTCACCGCGGCAGGTGCCGCGATATAGGACGCACTGGCGCAGAGAATTCCGAAGACCGCAGCTCCTCCGGCACTGAGTCCTATCCAGCTAGCCAGCGCGACTCCAGCAAAACCTGAGGCTAGGGGGAAGGCTAGGGCGAAGACCAGCAGTCCCCAGCCGGCCTGTGGCAGTTCTTTCAGGTGTGATCCTGCTTGGATGCCCAGCTGCAGCAAGAACAAAGTGAGTAGGCCCACGAAGAGTCCGCCAAAGAAGGGCTCCACTCGTTCGTATCCAGCCTGGCCACTGACCGCGCCAATGACCAGGCCGCCGACGAGTAGGAGGATTGATTTGCCGGTGAGGACTTCGTGCATGAGCGGTCCCCAGCTTTGCTGCTTGCTCGCTTTACGAGCGAGAACCAGTCCCACAATCAGCCCGGGGACTTCCATGATTGCCAACAGCGTGGGGAGGTAGCCTTCTGCCTCCAGTCCGAGCGATTCCACAAACATCAGGCCAGCGGTGAAAGTCACCAGCGAGGTGGAGCCGTAGTGTGCAGCGATTGCTCCGCGGTCAGTTTGGTTCAGTGGGGTGAGAACTTTCAGAAGCGCAAAGGCGGCAATCGGGATGAGCAGTCCCACGATGATGGCGAGGGCGATGGGCAAGGCGATGTGTGCGGGGTCTGCTTGGCGTAGCCCCACACCGCCTTTGATACCGATGGCCAGCAGCAGGTAGATCGAGAGAGCGCTGAAAATCTGCGGGGGTATCTCCAGTTTGCTTCGAAGCCCCACAGCAATAAGTCCCAGCACGAAGGCCAGGACAGGTGGTGAGGTGAGGTTGCTCGCTGCTAGTTCAAGAGACTCAAACATTTGTGCCCAATCGATTGACTAGAAGAATAATACATGAAATTATATTCAGTAATAACTTTTCTTTAGTGAAGGTAGACATGAACGTAGAACTCTGGATGTGGCTCGCAGTATTTGCTGGAATCGTAGTGATGCTGTTGGTGGATCTTTTTGCCCACAGAAAAGCGCACGAGATTTCACTCAAAGAAGCAGCACTGTGGTCAACCTTCTGGGTGACTACCGGTGTTGGCTTCGGTGTTCTCATTTGGAACGCCTTCGGCGAAGAATATGGGCAGCAATACTTTGCCGGCTTTGTCATTGAGAAGTCACTGGCTATCGACAACGTCTTCATCTGGGCACTCATCTTCGCTGCCTTCAGCGTTCCGCGAAAGTATCAGCACCGCGTCTTGTTCTTGGGTGTGCTTGGTGCTCTCATCTTCCGCGGAATCTTCATCGCACTGGGTTCAGTCATCCTCGAAAACTTTGCCTGGGTGCTCTACCTGTTCGCAGCCTTCCTCATCTACACCGGTATCCACATGCTCATCAAGCGCAATGAACACTCGGATCCCACTCAAGGCCGCTTCTACAAGTGGTTCTCGGGCGCAGTGCCATCAGTGAAGAAGTACTATGACCAGCGCCTGCTGGTTCGGATCGGTGGTGCGGTTGTCGCAACCCCGCTGCTACTCGTCCTGGTATTGGTTGAATTCACCGACATCATCTTCGCGGTTGACTCCATCCCCGCGATCTTTGCCGTGACCTCCGAACCGTTCCTGGTATTTACAGCAAACGCCTTCGCGCTGCTGGGTCTGCGTGCGATGTACTTCCTGTTGGCTGACCTCATGCACCGCTTCGTCTACCTCAAGGTTGGACTCGCCCTGGTGCTGGTCTGGGTTGGTATCAAGATGGGTCTCCACGACATCGTCAAGGTCCCGAGCAACTTGTCCTTGACAGTCATTCTCGTCATCTTGGTTACCGCTATTGCGGCAAGCCTGATCGTGAGCAGAAACAAGGAAGCCGTCCATGTTGAGCCTGCCCACAAGGAAGAATTCCCCGAAGCAACTGAGGAGGAACTGGCTCAGTTGCAACCACTGTGGCGTCGGTCTGGAAAGATATAAACATGGCGCATTGGACATTCCTCACACACCACGGGCACGTGCTTGTGGCTGTGGCCCAATCAGCAGATCTCACTGTTGACCAGATTGCGGCCAAGGTCGGCATCACGGCTCGCGCCACAGCAGGAATACTCAACGACCTCGTCGAGGCGGGGTATGTGGAGAAGACAAAGCAGGGTCGGAATAACCACTACACGGTTCACGGTGAAATTCCGTTGCGTCATCCTTTGAACAACAATACGACAATCGCCGAGTTGTTAGCCCTGTTTAGCTAGCTCACAAATAGCGGAACAAGGGCTCCCGAAAATACCTGCCATGCCAATACGCTCTTTGCCACCAGGCTGAGCGTGATGTAGGCCCGCTCACCACGCAGGTAGCTCTTCCAGCCACCAACCTGGCGATATTGCAGAGCTTGATTGATGGCGAAGGTGTTGAAGAACACAAATAGCGAAATGACGATGCCATAGACAAAACCTGGCACTTCAGCTGCACTGGTTGATCCTGGCTGCAGGGTGTAAATCGCAATGATGATCCAGGGAACAATGCCTGTCATTGAACCAAAGATGAAGGGAAGGAAGCCCTTGCTTCCTGGCTTTTCATACTTCTCTTGCAGCGCACCAAACAAAATCATGGACGCGTTCACCGCAAAGATGGCAAAGAGTGCAGCAAAGTCTGTGGCGCCATTGAGCTGAGCAATAAGCCAAATCATCACGGAGGAACTCAGCGAATACTCAGTCCAACGGAAGTAGTTGTGGTTCAGCTTGAGACCGTTTGCGTAGCGGGGAAAAACCCCCGGTAGCGAAATGAGGAAGTGGAAGAAGGCAGACATAAACAGGAACGCCACCACGCCCAGCCCCAAGTTCACTTCGAACAACGTCACACGTTCGGTGGGAAGGTCCACTCCGGGAGGTCCCGTCATGTAGTCGACCGTGACCGGGAACATCACCTGAGAACTGAGCTTGGTCAGGATAAAGAGGAAAGCTAAGCCTTGGAGCAGGTGAATGGCGCCGGCCACGATGTTGTACACCCGCAGGCGTGTGATCTGTTCATCTTCGGAGCGAATCTTGCGGGCCATGATGCACCTATCCTCACCTGGTTCAGGGTGAACCCTCGGTTGTTCACAGTCTGGCGCAATATGTTGCATAAACCCACCCCCCGGAGATGTCCAGCCGGGCAGAACTTTCCTCAACATCGTCCGGTTTCAGAAGAAACACAGAAGGTAATCTGGTCAATATGACCTCGTATCCCGTCGTAGAAAAGACAATCGCACAGCTGAGAGCTGATCTCGATAACGGTGTTGTCTCAAGTGTGGAGTTGGTGGCGGCCTACCTTGATCGCATCGCGTTCTACGACCGTCACGGCATCACATTGAACTCGGTTCCTATCCTGAACCCTGACCTGTTCGATGAAGCACGTGCTGCTGACATGCGCCGTCGAGAAGGTAAGTCGCTGGGTTACCTTGATGGCATTCCCTACACCGCCAAGGACAGCTACAAAGTCAAAGGATTAACGGTAGCTTCTGGCTCACCTGCTTTTGCAGATCTCATCGCAACCGATGATGCGTTCACCATTGCACAACTGCGCAAAGCGGGTGCTGTCCTCATTGGTCTAACCAATATGCCACCAATGGCTAACGGCGGCATGCAGCGTGGGCTCTATGGTCGCGCAGAAAGCCCCTATAACGCTGACTACCTCACAGCGGCTTTCGGTTCCGGCTCATCCAATGGTTCTGGCACAGCAACCGGTGCAAGCTTCGCTGCCTTTGGCCTGGGTGAAGAGACATGGTCCTCTGGCCGTGCTCCTGCAAACAATAATGGCCTGTGTGCATACACCCCCTCTCGAGGAGTGATCTCCACACGAGGCAACTGGCCTCTGGTTCCCACCATGGATGTAGTCGTGCCCCACACGAGAACAATGGATGACATGCTTGCGGTGCTCGACCAGGTCGTTGGTGATGACTGGGAGGTGCGCGGAGATTTCTGGCGCATGCAACCCTGGGTGGCAACACCCACCAGTTCCGAGCTTCGACCCGAGTCGTATCCAGCAATAGCGAACCCGAATGCCTTGCAGGGTAAGCGCATTGCAATACCCCGGATGTATATCAACAAGCCTCCGCAGGATGTTGAGCTCGATGACATTGATGTCATTGCTACCCGCGACTCTGTCGTAGAGCTGTGGCACCAGGCCAAGGCAGATCTGGAAGCGCTCGGTGCTGAGGTCGTCGAGACAGACTTCCCCGTCGTGACCAACTACGAGAGCCGTGGACCTCGTGCTCAGAACCTCACTGCTCGAGGCCTTGTTCCTGACACTTTTGCGGAACATGAGCTCTGGGAACTCTCCATGTTTGGCTGGCATGACTTCCTGGCCGCCAACAATGATCCCCAGCTCAACGCCTTAGCCCAGGTCGATCCGGACAAGATCTTCCCCGTGCCTGCGGGGTCAGTTCCTGGTCGCTATGACGACCACCTTCACCGCTTTGCTCCCGAAGATGTTCCCCTCGAAGAGTATGTGGCTCGTGCCAAGCGCGATGGAATCCCCGCACTGATCGACATTCCCGACATGGCCGAGGGTATTCCTGGGCTAGAAAAGGCACGCAAACTCGACCTCGAGGACTGGATGGATGAACTCGGTCTCGATGCTGTTGTGTTCCCCGCCTCTGCTGATGTCGGACCAGCGGATGCTGACGTCAATGACGCATCCGCGGACCTGGCTTGGCGGAATGGAACCTGGGTTGCCAATGGCAACCTGGTTCCACGCCACCTCGGCATCCCTACCGTTACGGCACCCATGGGTGTGATGAGTGACATAGGAATGCCTACCGGTCTGACTTTTGCTGGCCGGGGATATGACGACACCAACCTCTTGGCGTATGCCTGGGCTTTTGACCACTACCGCAATCACCGTATTCCAGCGCCGCGAACCCCAGAACTTCCTGGAACAAGCTGGGCTTCTCGCGGAGTGGAGAACACGCTAACCGCTCCCACGCTTAGCGTTGCAGCTTCCGCTGGAGAAGCTCGAGGCGGTGTCGTACCAGTGCGCATTGAACTTACGACTGATGCGGCGGAGGTTTCTGTCACCGTCAATGGTGTTCAGGTTGACGGGGTTGTCACAGCGGCTGGGTATCTTGTCGAAACAGAAGTTCCTGAGTTGGAACACACACGACTTCACAGCGAATGGCGGGGCGGCTATGGCTCCGTGATTGTTGCTTTGGCAAAGACTGGTGACCAGGTCGTGGGCCACTATGACGTTGTGGGTGGCGTGGCCTAGGCCAACGAGTCGCGCCAGGCAGAGTGCAAGCTGGCGAACTTGCCAGTTCCGGCAATAAGTTCTTCCGGTGTTCCGTCCTCGATGATTTCGCCGTGTTCCATCACGAGTACGCGGTCCGCAATCGACACCGTCGAGAGGCGGTGAGCAATGATGATGGCCGTGCGGTCAGCAAGAAGTGTTTGCAGGCCGCGCTGCACCAGTCGCTCACTCGGGATATCCAGAGAAGCTGTTGCCTCATCCAAGATCAGCACAGTGGGGTCTGCAATGAATGCGCGGGCAAAGCTCAGCAGCTGTCGCTGACCTGCAGAGAGGCGCCCACCTCGCTTGTTCACATCTGTGTCATACCCTTCAGGAAGTCGCATGATGAACTCGTGTGCGCCAACGGCCTTGGCGGCGGATTCAATCTCTTCGTGGCTAGCATTGGGTTTGCCCAAGCCAATGTTGTCCGAGACCGAACCGGAGAACAGATAAGACTCCTGAGTCACCATCACGATCGCACGACGCAGATCCGTGTTTGACACATCACGCAGGTCGATTCCGTCCAGGCTGACTGTTCCTGATGTGGGGTCATAGAATCTCGCCACCAGTTTGGCCAAGGTGGACTTCCCAGCGCCGGTGGTTCCCACCAGTGCGATGGTCTGTCCAGCCGGAATGTGCAGATCAAGATCGGGTAGCACTACAGAGTTGTCGTTATAGCCAAAGCGAACCCGGTTAAAGTCGAGCCTGCCCTGAGGGTGGGCCAAGCGAACAGGGTTGACTGGCTCAACAACTGTTGCTTTCTCCTCGAGCATTCCAGAAACCTTCTCCAACGCAGAGGAAGCATTTTGGAAGGAGTTATAGAACATAGCTAGTTCTTCCATCGGTTCAAAGAACCGGCGGGTGTAGAGAACGGCAGCGAGCAGAACGCCGACTTCCATGGCACCGTTGGCCACACGGAATGAACCCAAGATCAGCACTGCGGCCAGGGTAAACACGCCAATAACTTTGAGGCCAGGGTCATAGGTCCCAAACAGTCGGATCACTTTGCGGTTGGCTTCGCGGTAGTCATCCACGGCGAGGGCGTAGCTCTTCTCATTGCGTTCTTCACGGCGGAATGCCTTCACGGCACGAATGCCGGTCATCGTCTCCACAAATTGAACAATGAGGCGGGCAGAGAATGTCCGAGCTTCACGGAATTGCTTTTTTGAGGTGTTGGAGAACCACCGGGTCAGGAAGAACGCAGGGATCAACGCAATCAGCAGGGGAAGTGCGCTGGAGGGATCCAGTGCAATCAAGGCCCCAGCTGTGAAAGTCATGAGCAAAATGCCACGGAACAGGTTGCTGATTCCGCCATCCAACAGTTCGCGCAAGGTTTCGATGTCACTAGTCTGGCGAGCAATGACACGGCCAGAGGTGTAGTTCTCGTGGAAACTCATACTGAGGTTTTGAGTGTGCTGGAAGACACGTTCGCGCAGGTCAATCAGAACCGTCTGGCTCAACACGGCAGAAGAGCGCATATACACAGCCATCATGGTGGAGCTGACAATCGCGGTGAGCACATACGCACTCACAATCATTTGAGCAGGCAGCCAGTTATGGTTCTGCACTACCTGGGACAGGCCTTGGTCAATACCCAAAGCAAGCAAAGTGGGTCCGGCAACTTGCGCGGCTGTGCTGACCACGACCACCACAAGTGTCCAATACAGCCTCACTCGCACTGGATGCAGCAGGGACTTCAGTAAGGAAAGTGAGCGCTGGCGCAGTCGCTTACCTTCCTGCTTAGTGAAGTCGGAACGTTCTTCACCAGTTACTCCGCGAACTCCGGCAATGGTCATCGCTTTTCCTCCTCGAGGGAAGCAATCACATTGCGGTACTCGGGGCAGCGTTTGAGAAGCTCAGTATGGGTGCCCACGTCCAGGATCTTTCCTTCGTGCAGGAGAGCTACCCGGTCAGCGAGCATCACGGTGGAAGGGCGATGAGCCACAATCAGTGCCGTGGTGGTGCCGAGCACTTCGCGCAGTGCTTTCTCTACCGCTGCTTCTGTCGTGACATCCAGTGCAGAAAGAGGGTCATCAAGAACAAGAATGCTGGGCTGAACGGCAATGGCTCGAGCGAGGGCTAAGCGTTGACGCTGACCACCGGAGAGGCTGAGGCCTTCTTCGCCAATCTTGCTCTCCACCCCCTTGGGCAGGCTGCGGGCAAAGTCTGCCTGGGCAATATTGAGGGACTCCTGAAGGAGTGCTTCGCCCTCTGCGATGAGCACGGGGTTTTCAGTGTCCGTGAGGTCTTCGCGGCCCAGCAAGACATTGTCCCGCACGGAGATAGAGAACAGAGTGGCATCTTCAAAGGCCATGGCCACACGCGTGCGAAGACTTTCAATGTTGACGTCTCTGATATCCACGCCATCAATCAAGATGCGACCACCGGTGACATCAAACAATCGTGTGGTGAGTGCGGTGAGGCTGGTCTTTCCGCATCCGGTAAGCCCCACGAGGGCCATGGTCTCGCCTGGCTTGATGGTCAGATTCACACCATCTATGAGGTCTGGAACGTGTGCCGGGGAATCTTCGTAGCGGAAGTGCACATCCTCAAAGACAAGTTCGCCTGGGCCTGCCGGAACATCTTTCGCATCCCGCACTTCACGAATCTCGATGGGGGTATCCATCACTTCGTGGAACCTGTTGAGTGAGCTTGCTGCCTCTATTGAAATAGAAAGCATGGGAGCAATAGATTGCATGGGGCCCTTGAGTAAAGCTGCTGTCGCAAAGAAAGCGATGAGGGTACCCACCGAAACAATGCCTTGCTCTGCTTCGATGATGCCGATCAGCAAGGTGATGGCGAATCCCAGATCGGGGATCAGGAGCATCCAGAACCACATCTGACCGTTGGCCTTGCCTTTGGCGAGTTCCGTTCCGCGCAGGATGTTGGCTTGGTCGAGGAATTCTTCGAGAGCCTCACCAGCACGACCAAAGGACTTCAGCACACGGATGCCGTGAACTGATTCTTCAATGGCAGTAGCCAGGTCACCCTGCTGATCTTGAGAGTTTCTGGCCAGGGTGGTGAAGGTGCGCTGGAAGCGCAGGCTGATGATGATGAGGGGAAGTGAGCAAATGAGGAAGATTGCACCCAACACAGCATTGAACGCGAAGAGCAAGGTGAAGCCCGCCACGAGCATGATGGTACTGGTCACGAGCTGAACCAGGGCAAACGAAATCCATCTGCGCACCGTGCTGATGTCACCCATGGCACGAGAGAGCAGCTGACCGCTTTGCCACCTGTCGTGGAACGAAACGGGAAGCTTCTGCAGATGGACATAGATGGCGTTACGCATCTTGCCCTCGAGGTGAACACCGGGGGCCAACGTAATCCAGCGACGCAGGTAGATAAAGATAACTTCGGCCATGCCGAGCCCGAAGATCACCGCGACGCCGGGCACAATTTGTGCCACGTCGCCTGAGCTGAGGGGGTTGTCAACCAACCAGCGCAGGGCGAAAGGAATAGTCAACGCAGTTGCGACAGCAGCCAAGGACACCAGGATGCCAATGAACAGCAGGGGCAGTGCTCCCTGCACGTAGGGGTACACCCGACTCAGGCTGCTGATTGTGCTCAGCTGCGTCTGCTGCGTATCGGTAGTAGCCACTGCGCTCCTGTGTGTTGACCTCTAAAGCTACCAACTCGAATCGGGCACGAGTTATTCCGGCTCGTCATCACTGTCGTGCTTTAACGCACTGTGGCCTCCCCGAGAGGGAAGGCCAGAGTGATCTAAGAAAGTGCTAGTCGCGGGCGATAGCCAAGAACTGCAGGATCTGCATGTAGAGCCAGACCACGGTCAGCATGATGCTGAATGCTCCGGTCCATGCGAACTTGGCAGGGGCCTTGTTCACGACACCGCGCTGGACCATGTCGAAGTCCAGAACCAGTGAGTAGGCAGCAAGCAGAATTACGAGGGGGCCAATGATGAGCCCCAGAGGGATACCAAAGATCTCAACCGAGTTGAGGCCGAAGGTTCCACTGGTTCCACCGAAAGCCTGCATGAGAAGGCTAACCACGCTGAAGATCAGGTAGGCAATCATTGCGATGAAGAAGATCTTCGTGGCACGAGCCGAGGCACGAATCTTTCCGTTTGCGAACAGAGCAAGGGTCACACCCACAACCACGATGGTTGCGATGACGGCCTGAGCAACGATGCCGCTCCACTGTGCATCAAACACAAGCGAGATACCACCCAGAAGCAGACCCTCAAGTGCGGCATAAGCAAGGATGAGCGCAGGGGATGGCTCCTTCTTGAAGATGTTGACCATCGCAAGGATGAATGCTGCGATACCGGCAAAGGAAATGACTCCCATGCCGAGGGCAGGGTTCATAGTGGTGATAACCCAACCTGCGACTGCACCAACCAAGAGCACTGCGAAAGAAATGAAGGACTTCGCAATGGTGTCTTCGTATGTCATCGCGCTCTCAGGTGCGCGGTTTGCCGAAGGTGCGTCATAGAGGGCCTGCAGCTCTGCTGCAGTCGCATTGGGCGAGAAGGCCTTGTTGCCGGTGAAAGCGGGGTTGTTAACAGCCATTGTGGTTGTCAGTTCCTTTCAGGAAGTTGAGCGCTTGCTGGACGCTACCTCCACGATATCGAGCAATTCCTTTGAATTTGCTGTGTTTACTCACGGTTGTGCTGGATAGGCTGAAGCCATGAATTCTCAGCCTCTGGTTATTGCTCACCGCGGTGCCAGTGGTTATCACCCAGAGCACACGCGTTCAGCATATCTAGCTGCCATTGCTCAAGGTGCGGGAGCCATAGAACCTGATCTGGTGATCTCAAAAGACGGTGTTTTGGTGATCCGTCACGAGAATGAAATCTCGGAAACCACCAACGTGTCAGAGCTGCCCCAGTTCGCCGATCGCATGACCACCAAGATTGTGGATGGTCACGAACTCACCGGGTGGTTCACTGAAGACTTCACATGGGCTGAGCTTTCAACTTTGGTCTGTCGTGAAAGACTCCCCGAAGTTCGACCTGGCAATGCTGCCCAAAACGACACCGAGGGAATTCTGCGCTTTATTGATTTGCTGGAAATAGCAGACCAGGCAGGTGACGGTTTCTCGCTCGTTGTGGAAATTAAGCACCCCACCTACTTCGCCGGGCTTGGCTTCAGTTTCGAAGCGCTCATTACCCAAGACCTGTTTCTTGCCGGATGGCGCACGGATGACGCTCGCCTGATTATGGAGAGCTTTGAGAAGAGCATCATTGTCAGGCTCAAAGAGCTCCAGATTGGTGCTCAGCATTTCTACATCATGGACCGCGAGCACGTTGCTTTTGATGAACTCGTTTGGGCGCTGTCTGAAGGTGTTCCTCCGATCAGCAACCAGGATGAACTTTCGGGCCCTGGCCTGGAAGCATTCTCTGGGCGACTCGATGGTCTCGCCTTGGCGTCCTCCCTCCTCTTCGACGGAAGTGCACTGGAGCTCAGCCATGGTCAAGCCATTGTCCAACAGGCGCATGAACTGGGACTCAAGATCTTTGTCTGGACGCTGCGGCCAGAAAACGAGTTTCTGCCGATGACATTCAAGGCATCGGCAGACCCCGCCGAGCATGGTCACTGGCAGGACTTCTATCGGAAGATTTGGGAGCTAGATATAGACGGGGCTTTTGCCGATCACCCCGACCTGGCTGTCCGCACTCGCCCGTAGACTTGACGGGAAATGAGTGAGCTTTCTTCTGCCGATCCCTTACTGGATGGCCTGAACCCGCAACAGCTGGAAGCGGTGCAATACCGGGGTCCCGCTTTGCTGATTGTGGCAGGTGCTGGTTCGGGGAAAACCAGTGTGCTCACCCGCCGCATAGCGTCACTGATTCGTAACCGAGAAGCATGGCCCAGCCAGATCTTGGCCATTACCTTCACCAATAAAGCCGCAGCAGAAATGCGTGAACGCGCAGAGAAGTTGCTCGGTGTTGCTACGGAAGGAATGTGGATCTCGACTTTCCACTCCTCCTGCGTGCGCATCCTGCGCCGTGAGGCAGAGAACTTTGGATTCACTAAAGCCTTCACCATCTATGACTCTCACGACTCTCGCACCCTGATCAAGCGACTGATCAAAGAGTATGAGGCTGACACATACGGTCTCTCGGTTGCTGGTGTTGCGGGCAAGATTTCTCGCCTGAAAAACGAACTCTCAGACGTGGATAGCTATTCGCGTAATGCGAATCTCAACGACCCCACAGAAGTGAAGTTCCTTGAGGTGTTCCGCGGATATACCCGCGCATTGCAGGCTGCGAATGCGTTCGACTTTGATGACCTTATTGCTCAGACGGTGTTCTTGTTCCGAGCTTTCCCGCATGTGGCAGATCATTACCGCAAGCAATTCCGTCACGTCTTGGTGGATGAGTATCAGGACACCAATCACGCGCAATATGCCCTCATTCATGAGCTCACTCGTGAGACAGCCGATGGCATGCCAGGTGCTTCGCTGACCGTAGTCGGTGACTCAGACCAGTCCATCTATGCATTCCGCGGTGCTGACATGCGCAACATAGCCGAGTTTGAGCGTGACTTCAAAGGTGCTCACGTAGTGATGCTGGAGCAGAACTACCGTTCAACTCAGACCATTCTTTCTGCTGCCAACTCCGTGATCTCCAACAACTTTGACCGCAAGGACAAAAAGCTGTGGAGTGACGTCGGAGATGGTGAACTCATTGTGGGCTTCACGGGCTACTCCGCCCATGACGAAGCCCAGTTCGTCGTTGACGAGATCAACACACTGCATGCAAACGGCATGGGTTACAACGAGATGGCTGTGTTTTATCGCACCAACTCACAGACCCGTGCGTTGGAAGAAATCTTTATTCGTTCTGCTGTGCCCTACCGCATCCTCGGTGGCACCAAGTTCTATGAGCGGGCAGAAATCAAGGACATCCTGGGTTACCTGGTCACCATTGCTAACCCTGCTGATTCTCTTGCCGTGCGCAGAATTCTCAACGTGCCTAAGCGCGGTATTGGACCTGCAACCGAAACTGGCCTGCAGAACTATGCCGATACCAACCAGATCACTCTGCGCGAGGCACTGCGCTCTGCAGATTCTCTTGGTCTGGGACCGAAGGTCTCTGGTGCAATAGCCAAGCTCTCTTGCCTCATTGACGAGGCCACAGGCCTGGCAGAGTCCGGTCCCGTTGCTGATGTGCTCTCCAGGATTCTTGAAGAGACCGGATATGTCGATTTGCTGAGAGCAACCCGTGATCCTCAAGACGAAGCACGTGCTGAGAACGTGGAAGAACTCTTGGCCGTGACCAAGGAATTCGATAAGAACAACCCAGGCGGAACACTCGTTGACTTTCTTACGGAGGTCTCTCTTGTTGCTGCTGCGGATGAACTTGATGACGCCAGCGGCACAGTTTCACTGATGACCTTGCACACCGCTAAGGGCTTGGAATACAACGCAGTCTTTATTACCGGCGTGGAGGAGGAGCTGCTTCCTCACCGCATGTCTGCGGGCGAGCCGGGCGGTCCGGCAGAAGAACGCCGTTTGTTCTATGTGGGCATCACTCGCGCTCGAAAGCGTCTGTTCCTTTCACTGGCTATGAGTCGTGCCCAGTTTGGTCAGACTAATGTGGCCATGCCCAGCCGCTTCTTGCAAGAGATCCCATCCGAGCTCATCGACTGGCGTCAGTCACCCGGCTCGGTCAATGGACGCGACGGATACCAGTCACGAGCATTGAATGCTCGAGGTTCTCGTTATGACGGGGGCTTTGGTTCTAGCGAACTAGGTGGCTGGGGTTCCACTGAGGGTGGCTGGAACTCGCTAGAGGCCGCACCTAAGCCAAAGGTGGAGTGGGCTAACCGTGTCACGAACAAGATTCGTGACAACGGTGATTTAGAGCTTGTCGCAGGTGATCGTATTTCGCACGCTGACTTTGGTGAAGGAACCGTTAACCAGGTCACCGGTGAAGGTGCGAAACGGGTTGCGCACGTGAAGTTTGATTCCGCTGGAGCCAAGAAGCTCCTGATCAAGATTGCTCCGATAGAGAAGCTTTAGATCCCTGTGTGTCCGCCCAGCAATGAACCAATGAAGTAGGTCACAGCTAACGCCGCAGCACCACCTAATGTCACGCGGAAGATTGCGCGTGGCACTGGTGCGCCACCGATATATGCACCCACACCACCGGTGATAGCCAAAGCTATCAACGATGCAGCCACGGTGGCGGGAATCTTTGCAGGCTCAGGTGTAAGGAGAACAGCCAGTAGTGGAAGGATCGCTCCGGCGAAGAAGGAGATAGCTGAGGAGATCGCTGCGTGGAGCGGGTTGGTCAGCTCTTCCTGGTTGATGCCGAGCTCAATGTCGAGGTGAGTCTTCAGCGCGTCCACCTCAGTCATTTCAACAGCGACCTGACGGGCAGTTTCGGGCTTGAGTCCCTGAGCTTCGTAGAGTGCAACGAGCTCTTCAAGTTCTTCTTCGGGGAATTGCTCGAGCTCGCGGCGCTCCTTGTTTATCCAGGCCTTCTCCGAGTCGCGCTGACTGGAAACAGATACATATTCACCCAGCGCCATGGAGATGGCGCCTGCAGAGAGGCCAGCAACACCGGTGAGTAGCAAAGCGGCAGGGTCAGAGGTTGCCGCAGCAACACCCACCATCAGGGCCGCGATCGAGACAATGCCATCATTTGCGCCGAGAACGCCTGCACGGAGCCAGTTCAACTTGCTGTTGGAAGCTGCATCGTGGGGTTCAAAACCGTGTTCGTGGGGCTGCTCAGTCATGCCTCTACTTTGTCAGCTCTGAACTGTTGCTGCCACTTTGGTTAGCCATACCTATATAGAGGGTGTAATTCGCGAAAAAAGGGGGTAAAGTCGAACTGGTCAATTTATCTTGATATCAAGTTACTTTTAACTGTCAGACAAATGACCTCTCCCCTCTTTATCGCTCAACGCGGATTAGGAAATCACGTGGATCTTTACGAATACCAAGCCAGGGACCTATTCGAGAGCTACGGTGTTCCCGTGCTCGCTGGCATCATCGCAGACACTCCTGCTGAAGCACGCGCTGCAGCAGAAAAGCTCGGCGGCGTAGTCGTCGTCAAGGCTCAGGTCAAGGTTGGCGGCCGCGGTAAGGCCGGCGGCGTCAAGGTCGCTAAGACCCCTGAGGAAGCTGAAGAAGCAGCGAAGGCCATTCTTGGTCTCGACATCAAGGGCCACGTCGTTAAGCGCGTCATGGTTGCCGCTGGTGCACGTATCGCTGAAGAGTTCTACTTCTCGGTACTTCTTGACCGTGCAAACCGCTCTTACCTCTCCCTCACTTCTTACGAAGGTGGCATGGAGATCGAGCAGCTCGCAGTAGAGCGTCCCGAAGCTCTTGCTCGCATCGAGGTCAACCCCATCAAGGGCATCGACCTCGAAGAAGCAAAGAAGATTGCTGTTGCTGCCAAGTTCCCCGCAGAGCTCGTTGACAAGGTTGCACCTGTCTTCGTCAAGCTCTACGAGGTGTACACCGGTGAAGACGCAACCTTGGTTGAGGTCAACCCACTGGTTCTCACTGAAGAAGGCGACATCATCGCCCTTGACGGTAAGGTCTCGCTGGATGAGAACGCGGAGTTCCGTCACGAGAACCACGCAGCCCTTGAAGACAAGGCAGCTGCTGACCCCCTCGAGGCTAAGGCCAAGGCTGCAGACCTCAACTACGTCAAGCTTGACGGTGAAGTCGGCATCATTGGTAACGGTGCAGGTCTCGTGATGAGCACCCTCGACGTGGTTGCCTACGCTGGTGAAAACCACGGTGGCGTCAAGCCCGCTAACTTCCTCGACATCGGTGGTGGAGCTTCCGCTGAGGTCATGGCTGCTGGTCTCGATGTCATCCTCGGTGACGCACAAGTCAAGAGCGTGTTCGTCAACGTCTTCGGTGGTATCACCGCATGTGACGCCGTTGCAAACGGTATCGTCCAGGCATTGGCAACCCTCGGTTCCGCAGCTAACAAGCCACTGGTTGTTCGCCTCGACGGCAACAACGTCGACGAGGGTCGTCGTATCCTCGCCGAGGCAAACCACCCACTCGTAACCCTCGCAGACAGCATGGATGACGGCGCCGACAAGGCCGCTGAACTCGCTGCCCGCTAAGCCCGCACGAAAACTCAAGGATAAGAAATGTCAATCTTTTTGAACAAAGACTCCAAGGTCATCGTGCAGGGCATCACCGGTGGTGAAGGCTCTAAGCACACCGCTCGTATGCTCGCTGCAGGTACCAACGTTGTTGGTGGTGTGAACGCTCGCAAGGCTGGCACCACTGTGACCCACGGCGATGTTGAGCTCCCCGTCTTCGCAACCGTTGCTGAAGCAATGGCTGCAACTGGCGCTGACGTCTCGATCGCTTTCGTTCCTCCTGCATTCTCCAAGGACGCAGTTATCGAAGCTATCGACGCAGAGATTCCTCTGCTCGTCGTCATCACTGAAGGCATCCCCGTTCAGGACTCTGCTGAGTTCTGGGCATACGCCAAGGAAAAGGGTGGCAAGACCCGCATCATTGGCCCTAACTGCCCCGGCATCATCACCCCAGGTGAGGCACTGGTAGGTATTACTCCTGCCAACATCACCGGCAAGGGCCCCATCGGTCTGGTTTCCAAGTCGGGAACCTTGACCTACCAGATGATGTTCGAACTGCGTGACCTCGGCTTCTCTACCGCTATCGGTATTGGTGGAGACCCCATCATCGGCACCACCCACATCGATGCACTCGCTGCATTCGAGGCAGACCCCGAGACCAAGGCCATCGTCATGATCGGAGAAATCGGTGGTGATGCTGAAGAGCGCGCTGCAGACTTCATCAAGGCGAACGTGACCAAGCCTGTTGTGGGCTATGTTGCGGGATTCACCGCTCCCGAGGGTAAGACCATGGGTCACGCTGGTGCCATCGTTTCTGGTTCCGCTGGAACTGCTCAGGCAAAGAAGGAAGCCCTCGAGGCTGCTGGCGTCAAGGTTGGAAAGACTCCTTCCGAGGCTGCTCGCTTGATGCGCGACATCATGGCAAACCTCTAATCCAGGTATTCCACAACTCGGCGCTTCCCATTCGGGAGGCGCCGAGTTCGTTTAACTCCAGGTAACGATTTGTCTTGGGAGCGAAATAAACCTGTGTGAAGCTGGCAGACTAGAACAACGTTCTATTTCTAGGGGAATACACACATGTCTACTGCTGTGAAGAAATCAGCTGGCCGAGCATGGCTTTCCGCCATTGCACTGATCCTGGCTGTCGCGCTCACACCCGCCGCGATTGTCACCCACTGGGCAACCAGCGAGGTCACCAACACGCAGCGCTTTGTCTCGACACTGTCACCTCTAGCAAAGAACCCTGCTGTTCAAGAGACCATCATCACCGAAGTCACTCACGTCATTGACGAACAGGTCGACATCAAAGGCGTGACAGAGTCGCTCTTCACTGGTTTAGGAAATGCCCTCGACCTACCAGATGCAGCGAAAAAAGCTTTGGGAATGTTGGCTGCTCCTGCTGCCAGTGGTGTGGAGGGGCTGGTCCAGTCTCTTGTGACCAACGTGGTGAAATCTGATGCTTTTGCCAACGCCTGGGACAAGACCCTGACCCTGACCCAAGAGCAGACTGTTGCTCTACTCTCGGGCAGCCCAGACTCAGTCCTTAAGCTCTCCAACGATGGAACACTGACACTTCCGCTCAAGCCCGTCATTGTAGAAATCAAGAAAGAACTTGTTAAGCAGGGTGTGGGCTTTGCCTCCGCTATCCCTGAGGTCAACACAGACATCACTATTGGTAAAGTTCCCGAGCTCGCAGCTGCACGTCTGATCTACCAAATCGGTGTCGGAGTGGGAACCTGGCTGCCCTGGGTTGTTGCTGCTCTGTTTGTTGTGGGCATTGCTGCAGCTCGACGTCGCCCCCGTGCACTCGTTGCCACCGGTAGCGTCATGCTTGCCCTGATGGCATTGCTTGCCTTTGTCTTCACAAGTGGTCGTATTGTGGCGACCACAGTTATCGACCCCAGCTATTCTGCAATCGTCGGTGCCGTATATGACGCGCTCGTTGCCTTTGTCATCAGCGTGGTCGTAGCTCTTGGGCTGGCATCCATCGTGGCCATCATTACTGGTTGGGCGTTCGGTGCGAGCGAATCCGCAGAGAAGTTCCGTGGATTCTCTAACAAGCAAATCAATGCTCTGCGCAAGACCGTGGACCCAGAGAACAAGATCTTTGCTGACTCCTCTGTTGTGATGCACAAGTACCGCATCGTTGCTCGCGTAGTCATCATTGGTGGTGTCGCGCTGATTCTCAGCTCAATCATCCCGCTGAGCATTGCCGATGTCTTCATCTGGACCCTTGTTGGCCTCGTGCTTCTGTTTGCTTATGAAGTTCTTCAGCGCCCCGTGGCAAAGCCTGTTGTGAAGGCGGCGGCTTCCGCTGCGCCTGCCGTAGCAGCCACACCAGCAAAGACTGCTGTGGCCAAGGCGCCAGCCAAAAAAGCTCCAGCAAAGAAGACTCCAGCGAAGAAAGCGCCGGCTAAGACGAGCGCAACTGGCTCAACTAAGCCTGTCGCGAAGAAGCCAGCTGACAAAAAGTCATAGCATCAAGGGGTGAACCGCACCCTCATTGCACTGCTTGCTGCCCTGGAGTCACTCCTGGCAGTAGGTATCGGCATTGGTATTTCGCTGGTTCCGCTGAGCTTGATGTGGGCGGTCCAGTTGGACACCGGCGTGGGGTGGGACGTGTTCTATCGAGCCTCGGCAGATATCTGGCTGGTCGGTCATGGAGTCGACCTCACTATCACCTTGGACCCAACACTGGCAGCAGCTGTGGGTCTGGCTGGTGCTGAGAAGCCGTTCCTGATCTCCATTGCTCCCTTGTTTTTCTCTGTGCTGACCATCCTGTTGGGTGTTCGACTTGGTCGGAAGTCTCTTGAATCTGGTGCCCGATTTGTGGGACCAGTTGCCGCCATCAGCACTTTTGGCGCACTGACTGTGCTTATTGCGTTTTCGGCTGTCAACGCCAACGCAATGCCCACGATGTGGATGGCGTTGTCGTTCCCGACCGCCATCTTCGGCGTTGGCTTGTTTATTGGTGCCCGCGGTGAAATCGGTCACTCGGGTGGTCGTGCAGAACGTGTCCAACAGAAGCTGGTGGGTTGGGCTTTTGGTTTGCCCAGTCAGGTCCGTGCCGTGTTGGCCGCATCTGTCCGGGGAGGCGTGGCTGCTGCTGCCATCGTGGTGGGAGTATCTGCTGTTGTTCTCTCTGTTCTGCTTATCGCCAACTTCTCGACCATCCTTGGACTCTATGAAGGCTTGCAGGGTGGTGTTGGCGGAAGCCTGATCCTCACCGCAGCGCAGCTGTTGTTTATGCCCAACTTTGTTATGTGGGTGGCTTCCTGGTTCATTGGAACTGGCTTCTCCATCGGAACGGGTTCGCTGGTCTCTCCCGTGGGCACGGACTTAGGTCTTGTTCCCGCTCTGCCCATTTTGGGTGCAATGCCGACAGCGGATCTCGCATTTGGTTTCTTGGGAATCCTCCTTCCGATAGCAGCTGGTTTTGTAGCCGCTTTCTTTATTCGACCTGCACTTGTTCGCAATCTGGGAAGTTATGCCACACTGCGGTGGATTGCCTTGGCTGTTCTGGGCATAGCTATTGTCGGCGGTGTATTGATTGGTTTCATGGCCTGGGCAAGCGGGGGAGCCGCAGGCCCCGGACGACTCATTGACGTCGGGCCTGCACCAGTGCGCACGGGAGGAGTTGCCGCAGTGGAATTCCTCATTGCCTCTGCTGTGGGAATGTATGCAGCGTCGCGCTCGAGCTCTCGGGATTCTTCCCCGGTAAAGCCCAAAACTGCAGAAAACAGCCCCAGTTCTAGCCTGTAGGCTTGAGGGGTGCTGAAACTCGTCGTCCTGATCTCTGGATCGGGTACTAATCTTCGTGCCCTGTTAGAGGCAACGAGTGACTCTACTTTCCCCGCACAGATTGTGGCCGTGGGAGCAGATAACGACGCTTCCGGCTTGGCTCACGCGCGCGAGTTCGGTGTTCCCACATTCGTGGTCTCACCAGCTGACTATGCCAACCGTGTGAGCTGGGGTGAAGCCCTGAGTGCCGAGATTGCAGAGTATGCACCTGACCTCGTGGTCTGTGCTGGATTCATGCGCATTCTTCCGGCGAACGTCGTTGCGGCGTTCTCACCCAACCTCATCAACATGCACCCCGCGCTGTTGCCTCTCTACCCCGGCGCCCACGCAGTGCGTGACGCCTTGGCAGACGGGGCAACGGTTACTGGTGCCACAGTTCACATTGTCGACGAGGGCGTCGACACTGGCCCCGTGATTGAGCAAGTGGAGGTGGCCATCAATGCTGATGACACCGAAGACTCTCTCCACGAGCGCATCAAGATTGTCGAGCGTGAACTGATCGTTCACACCGTTCGCAATATCGCCCACGCCCACGTCAACCTTCAGGAGTTAGCACGCTCATGAGCGGCCCTTCACACGACCCCAGCCTCTACAACCACCGCGACGTTGTTCCCGTCCGTCGTGCACTGATTTCGGTCAGCGATAAGACCGGACTGCTCGACCTCGCTGGTGCACTGAGCGCTGCAGGTGTTGAGCTGGTCTCAACCGGGTCAACCGCACAAACCATCCGCGACGCAGGTCACGACGTCAAGGACGTCAGTGAAGTGACTGGCTTCCCTGAGTCGCTTGATGGTCGCGTGAAGACCCTGCACCCTTCCGTGCACGCCGGCATCTTGGCTGACCTTCGACTTCAGGCACACGCTGACCAGCTCGACGAGCTGGGTATCAAGGCCTTCGATCTTGTCGTTGTAAACCTCTACCCCTTCCGCGAAACCGTTGCTTCGGGTGCTGCAGACTCAGACGTCATCGAGCAGATCGATATCGGTGGCCCTGCAATGGTTCGTGCATCGGCTAAAAACCACGCCAACGTGGCTATCGTTGTTTCTCCCGAGCGCTATGGCGAGGTCATGGAAGCTGTAGCCAAGGGTGGTACCACGCTGGAACAGCGTCGCTCTCTTGCAGCTGAAGCATTTGCGCACACTGCGGCATATGACTCGGCAGTATCTTCCTGGTTCGTTCGTGACCAGAAGTTCCCCAACACTTACTCTGTCTCTGCACGGCGAGCATCGATTCTTCGTTACGGTGAGAACTCGCACCAGGAAGCAGCTCTCTACCTCGAACAGGGAGGCCACGGCATTGCCCAGTCAACCCTGCTCGGCGGCAAGGAAATGTCCTACAACAACTTCGTTGACGCAGATGCTGCAGTTCGTGCGGCTTATGACTTCATCAACCCTGCGGTTGCCATCATCAAGCACGCGAATCCCTGCGGTATTGCTGTGGGCCGCGACAAGGCCGTGGATCAGATTGCTTCTGCTCACCGCCTCGCACACGAGTGCGACCCTGTCTCGGCATTCGGTGGCGTGATTGCGGCTAACCGCCCCGTCACCCTCAAGATGGCGGAACAGGTTTCTGAAGTCTTCACTGAGGTGCTTGTTGCACCTGGCTTTGAGCCAGATGCTCTCACTCTGCTCAAGACCAAGAAGAACCTGCGTCTACTCCAGCTTCCAGAAAACTTTGGTCGCGAAGACCAGGAAATCCGACAGATTTCTGGTGGCTTCCTGGTTCAGGATGCAGACCTCTTCGATGGCGGCGCCACCGTTGGTGACCTCATCAACAGCTGGCAGCTCGTCTCGGGTGAACCCGCAGACGCAGAAACCTTGGTTGATCTTGAGTTCGCGTGGAAGGCATGCCGTTCGGTCAAGTCCAACGCCATCCTGCTTGCCCACAATGGAGCCTCCGTCGGTGTTGGTATGGGACAGGTTAACCGCGTTGACTCTTGCCACCTTGCTGTGAACCGTGCGGGAGACCGCGCTGCGGGCTCCGTTGCTGCCTCCGATGCGTTCTTCCCCTTCGCAGACGGTCTCGAAGTTCTCCTCGCTGCCGGTATCAAGGCAGTTGTTCAGCCCGGTGGGTCAGTTCGCGACGAAGAAGTCATCGCCGCTGCCCAGAAAGCTGGAGTCACCATGTATTTCACCGGCGAACGCCACTTCTTCCACTAAAGGATAAATAATGTTTACTTCCCGTCGTCTCATCGCAGCCGCAGTTGCCGCGCTCGCCATTGCGGTCATCGCACAGGACGCTACAGGTCTGGCCTTCTTCATTGGAAACAACTTTGAAGAAGCCATCCTCTGGCAGGCCGGCTCCTTCTTTATTGGTGCCAGCACCATTTTCTTCTTCCTTGTGCTTATTGCTGGCGTGCTGGGATTCCTGGCCAAGCGACGATACGCCTGGATTGTGGGTCTGGTTGCTTCCTCAGTTGCTGCCGTCCTGGGCATGTTTATCCAGGCTGCAGTTCAGGGAGCAGTCTTCACTCCTGACGTTTTCGCAGGTGTCCTTCAGTCGCTCCTGGGTGTGAACCTCATCTTTGTTGTTGCCGGTTCTATTGCCACCGTCACTGCGGGAACTGCTATCTGGCGAGCCATCACCGGCAAAGCTGTGGCAGCACCCACCAAGGTCGCCCTGGTTCGCGCACCCGCCGCAACCCTTGCTGATGGTCTCGTGACCCACATCAAGCGCAAGAAGGTCGACCTCGAGTTAGCAGACCAGCAGTGGGATGGCTACGTTGCAGCATTGAACGCTGCAGGCTGGATGACCGTTGAGGTCGAGCCTCGTGATGACTTGGCTGACAGCGTCTTCATCGAAGACACCGTGGTCATGATTGGCAAGCTTGCCGTGATCTCCAACCCTGGTGCGGACAGTCGCAAGCCTGAGATTGAAGCAACTGAGGCCACCCTGCGTGACCTGGGTGTGGAAATTGATCGCATCGTCAGCCCCGGCGCTCTCGATGGTGGTGACGTACTCAAGGTGGGTAAGACCATCTATGTGGGCCGCGGTGGTCGCACCAACGGCGAAGGTATTCGCCAGCTCCGTGCGATTGCAGCCAAGCAGGGCTACACCGTCGTTGCTGTCCCTGTTACGAAGGCACTGCACCTTAAGACTGCAGTGACGGCACTTCCCGATGGCACCGTCATTGGTTACCCACCACTGGTGGATGACGCAGGTATTTTTGACCGCTTCTTGCCTGTGCCCGAAGCTCACGGAACTGCAGTAGTGGTTCTTGCTCCCGACACCGTGCTGATGTCTTCGTCAGCCCCTAAGTCGGCAGAGTTGTTCCGCGAGCTTGGTTACCGCGTCATCACGGTGGACATCTCCGAGTTTGAAAAGCTCGAAGGCTGCGTCACCTGCTTGTCTGTTCGTCTGCGCTAAGAACCCCCTGCACTAGAAGAAAGGGACCCAGATACTGGGTCCCTTTCTTCTTTGTCAGTGCTTAGAGGCTGAGCTCTCCAATGATTTCGCCATAGCGTGAGGTTCCAATGTCGGTGAAACCGATCTTGTGGAAGAAGTCACCAGGACCCTTTTCTCCTGCTTCCCAGAGCACGGTCAGCTTGGAGAAGCCACGGGACTTGGCTTCTTGAGCCAGTGACTCAATGGCAAAGCGACCAATACCTTTACCCTGAGCGTCTGCGGCAACCACGATCCGCCAGATGCAGGATGTGAACTCAGGCTGATCGCTTTCAGGATCAAAGTGCCCTCGAATGAAACCCACCACCGTGTCGTTCTCAAGAACAACCCGGGGCCATTCAGTATTGGGGTTGAAGTATGACTCAGCTAGAGCGTAGGAGGTGGGAGCAACGAATTGCTCTTGACCCGGCTTGAGCGTAAGAGAGTTGGCCGCCACGATGGTTTTGGCCGAGAGTTCTTCGAGTATGTAGTTCCCCATAGATCTAGGTTAACCCCGGGAGTCGAACAATGGCACTAGCTGGATGTAAAGCTCTGATTAACAAATCCTGAGCACGACCCGAGTCAAAAGGGAGTAATCTCATCTCCGGAGCTCGCAATCCATTCAATTGTGAGATACCCTAGGGGGTATACAGATTGACCTTCGGGTCAAGGCAAACACGGAGGTAAACATGTGTAGTCCAGCCAAGTGCGGTTCATGCGGCAAGACCACCTGGACCGGTTGCGGAGAGCACATTGAGGAAGCGCTTCAGGGCGTAGCTCAGGCTGACCGCTGTACCTGTAACTAGGTTTCACATAAAGAAAGGGTCCTGATAGGACCCTTTCTTTCGTTAACCCTATGCGGAGCGCTGTGGCTCAAGAACGTTGAGGCGACGTCCGCGCACTTCGCTGGGGTCCAGCTCCATCCACACGTAGTCGCGGTCTGGAGCAAAATCCACGATAGGGAGCTGATCCAAGACAGCTGCGGCCTGGGCACTGGTCAAAGTCCTGACGACCCCCAAAGCGACCGTGCTAGAGAAGTGACGCATCAATTGCCAGCCAGCTTCAAACGCCACGACGCGACCGTCTGTCTCTTTGCGCAGACGAGACTCAGCACCAGTGCGGAAGTAGATCTTCCAATTGTGAACCACATAGGACACGGGATAGATGTCTGGAGCACCTTCACGGGCACTGGCAATGCGGCCAATTTGATTGGACTGGAGGATCTCCCACGACTCTTCGTCGTCGAGGTGATCGATGGGGTATTCGCTCATTGTCGTGCTGTCTGTGTGGTGCGGGAGGGATTGCTTGAGTTTATAGCCCTCAAGCGCAAATATGCTGTGTATTCGCGTAGCCTGAAAGCATGAGCGATTTAAACGAAGTAGGCGAACGCGACAATTGGATCTGCTGGTTGTGTGACACCCCTGTTGACCCCGATGCCTCGGTGAACTCAGACCGGGGCCCCAGCGTCGACAGCTACTCCGTTGCGAAGTCCAAGAAGAACGTGGTCACTGTGGAGCGCCTCGCACACCGCGACTGCAACACCATGAAGGGCAAGAAAGCCCCGGTCGTGGCATGGTCACCAGATCTGCTGGTCGTTGACCCCTCACCCATCGTGGCAACCGTGGATCGCCTGGAACGCAAGGGTGGGCGCGAAGTGATTGCGCGCTGCCCCAGCCAGGAAGATGCAGAGCAAGCTTCAGAGTGGCTGCTTGATCGTCTCTCTCGCTATGCACCAGACCTGGCGGTTTCTACCCAAATCACCTCAGGTGGTGGGCAATACATGTTGTTCCTTGTTGCCGACTAACTCTTCCCACTCTGCTGTGCTCTTGCTACCGTGAGCACATGAGCGGATACGAAGTTCGAAACATCGGTGCCCCTGAAAAGTGGCGTGAGTTCTATGGTGGTTTCGTGCCCCAGACATCCCGCCAGGGTCGTCGCGTTGTTGATCACGAGATGAACAACCAGTTCATCGGAATGACGGCAAACGCCTATGAACCAGGCGAAGAAGCTGGCTATTGGCACACTCACTCTGACATTGAAGAGCTGTATATCTTCTTGGAGGGCTCAGGCCAGATGGGTCTGGACGACGACATAGTTGATGTCACCGCAGGTTCTGTGGTCCGCGTTGGCCAGGGTGTCTGGCGCACCTGGCGAGCACTCCCCGAAAGCAATGGTGAACTGCGCTGGATTTGCATTCGTGCAGGCGCGAGTGAACTGACCAACTACCCTCACGATGCCACAAGGGATGAAGAACGCGCTTCGCCCTGGTGAAGAAGGTGCTTTTCTCTAGTACTCGCCCTTAACCACGAAGAAGCTGCCTCGGATTTCCCCCGCCAGCTTGGACTTCATCCTGGCGAACTTGAACTTGCCGTCGAGCTCAGGCGGGACATCCATGCCGTCCGAGAGCTTGAAGCCCACAGCACGCTTCTTGGCATCGTTGACGGTGTAAAGCACGTTGATAGCGAGGCCACTTTCATAAAACACATAGGTCCAGCGCACGAGACCATCCGCGGTGTCCACCATCATCTCGGTGGCCTCAAGAGGGGTGCTTGAGGGAACGATCTCACGTTCAGCAAGAACCTTGGCAACGTACTCCACTAGTTCGGGTGCATCTCTAGCTGGAGTGGTTTCAAAGACGAGGTCGTATTTGTTCTTGAAGTAACGAGCCTCATTGGCGCGAAGACCGGCCAGGGCTTCAGCGTGGGGAGAGGACTCGAGTCCTGCGGTGCTGACGGTGACGAAATCGACGGGTGTTCCCACGGGCATTCCTTAGAAAGAGTGAATTGGTGCGAAATTGCTTTGAACTATTCGATGTGGTCGGGGTTCATCCAGAAAACGTCCCACAAGTGACCATCCAGGTCCTCAAAACCCCAGCTAAACATGAAGCCTATGTCTTCGGGATCGTTGAGGCGACGTGCACCTTTTTCAAAAGCCTTTTCTGTGAGGGCTCGGACTTCTTCTGCTGACTCACAGGACAAAGCAAAGATGGCTTCGGTGGTGTCCTGGGGGGCGATGGACTTGTCAATAAACCCCTGGAACTTTGCATGCTCGAGCAGCATGACAAAGATGTTGTCGCTGACAATCATGCAGGTGGACTGTTCGTCCGTGAACTGGGCATTGAAGGTGAATCCAAGATGGCTAAAGAAATCAACGGATCGCTTCAGGTTTTCCACGGGCAGGTTCACGAAGAGAGATTTGCTCATGGTGAAACCCTAGTCCCACACGGTACTTTTCCGTGCCCGTGACTATGAACTGCGGCTATGGCTGTTGTTGCGGTTCTTTATTGAGGCTCCCTTTGTAGAAGAGAAGTCTTTCCGCGCCTAACAGCAAAAGGCATGCGGTTACCGCAACCATCGTCACAAACAGACGCCAATCTGCAAACTGGGTAACCTGTGATGGCTCACCGGAAACGAGGACGATACCTGGTGTGAGGAACATCACAAACAGCCAATATGAATTCGTGGCATTGATCTTGGATAACACCGCCAACTCAATAAAAAGCAATCCGACGACGTAGTAAAGACCCGTCGCAGGGATTGCAGTTGCTACTCCCAGTGCAATGAGGAAACCCAGAATCGTTCCGCCGGCTCGTTCGAATCCACGCCTCACGGAGGCGTCAATGTAGGGACTAATTATCAGCACGATGGTCAGCGCTAACCACATTCCCTGAATTTGATCGTGGTGTAGAGCGGTGAGATATCCCGTAGTGGCAAACAACACAGAGAGGTTAAACGTATAAACCGAGTTGACTTTTCTGCTGTATTGAGGAATCTCAGCATGCGCATGTATCGAGCGAGACATGAAAGCAAGAGCAATTCCCCCTGCGAAAAGCATTGACCCCGCAGCAATCAGCGCAGAGATCACACTGTCCACAAGAACGATGTGTGTGATGGTGGGCGGGCTTCCAATCGTCGCCGCCACGATCATGGGTAACACCATGTTTCCGGCAGAAAGTCCGCGGTTGTTTCCCCAGCCATAAAACAACCCCACTGCCAGCATCAGTAATGCAGAACCCCACGGGTTAGAAGATGAAACGACAGCAAACAAGACAGCAAGAGCAGTTGTACTGGAGCTCCATACAAGCCCACGCCATCCGAAGCCCATGACGTTAAAAATGGCGCTGATTGCACACAAGCTCGTAATCAGCGCAGCTGAAGTCCAACCGATCACGCTCACGAGTGCCGTGGGTATGGCCATTAGGACAAGCACAGAGACAAGGAAAAGTGTGGGACGCAGAATGCGTGGGGAGCTCATGCCAACTATTCAATCAGAGAGGGTTAACTGAATAATCGCCCTACGAAGAGGGCGATTATTCGTGGCGGAAGATGGGGGATTCGAACCCCCGAGGGCGTTAACCCAACATGCTTTCCAAGCGTGCGCCATAGGCCACTAGGCGAATCCTCCTTGGGGCCTACTTGCTTGGCCACGAGGACAACTCTAAGCTAAATTTCTAGACTAAAGTTTTGATACCTCTACACCTAGGATTTCTCCGTGAAAAAGCTCGTTGCACTCGTCTTATCTGTCGTGGCCTTTGTATTCCTAGGTACTCAATCGGCTGTGGCATTGCCCACGACTACGTCATGGACTAACGGTGGACTCAACGAGATGGTCAGATACACAGGGCCACTCACAACTTCAATTTCAGGTACAGGTTTTCTGACACAAACCGGCAACATTAGTGTGGAGAAGCCAGCAGGTGGAACTGTTATTGCTGCGTTTCTCACCAGTGCCTCCAACGTTGCGGCCGCAACTCCCACAGACGTGAAGATTAACGGGCAGACAGTTACGTACAGCCACAGAGCAAACACAACAGTTGGATGGAACTTTGCCAACTACTTCGCTGACGTAACAGCCCTCGTCAAGCCCGACATTGATGCTCACGCTGCTGGAACGTTCACACTGCCCCTCGACGAGGGCACCTCTCCTGGATCCGGAGCGCTTGACGGCGAAGAGCTTGTAGTGATTTTCAATGATCCAGCAAAGATCAATACACCCACGACTGTCGTTGTTGTTTTCGGTTCTGCACGACAAAGTGGTGACTCGTTCACTCTGAACTTTCCTGCATTGACTGACCTTTCGCGCCAGTCCGCGACATTATCACTCGGGATTTCTTTCAGCTCACAATCAGCAGGAAACCGTTCACAGCAGTCGAATATCAAAATGTCTACATCAAGTCGTTCAACGCTTGAGTGGATTTCTCAGACGGCTGGTGGTCAGAATGATGGCACGGGCTCAGACGGCGCGCTTATCACTGTTGGTGGCATCGGAGACTCGCTTGCTTTGCCTGCCTTGAACACTACTGCCGATGATGACGAGCTCTACGGGCTTGGATCATTCCTCACTCAGGGCGACACCTCCATAACCATCAACACTGTAAATGCCTCGCTCAA
Organism: Actinomycetota bacterium; assembly: GCA_041158725.1. Classification (GTDB taxonomy): domain Bacteria; phylum Actinomycetota; class Actinomycetes; order Actinomycetales; family Microbacteriaceae; genus Aurantimicrobium. Next base: position 10,540 of record JBEBAV010000001.1, on the reverse strand, counting down.
TGACAACGTCTTCCAGGCAGTTTTGGTCCTCGACGGCGTTCAGGCAACTGGTGCGGTCAGCGTTGGTGACCCTGTTCAATCTACGATTCCAGCACCCAGTGTTTCAACCCCAACAACACCTGCATCTACACCAGTAGCACTGGCAAAAACCGGGGCGAACATGCCGGATTTATTTGCTGTATTTGCACTCCTAGCGATTGGCGCAGGAACGATTGCGGTCATGTTGACTCGTCGACGCCGCACCAGTAAATAATTAGTTCTGGACTTTGTGGGCGGTGTGGTTTTCACACCGCCCACATGTTTAAGTGCGCCCTGAACATCATCATTGATGAATAAATGTTGATGGAGCTGTGGTTGTTTTTGCTGCAGCAGACAAACATTTACGAGTAATGATCTTTCTTCAGTCAAGGCGCATTTTGCCAGAAGTGTCTTGGAGGAAGGGCACACAGCTACAGTGCGAATAAGAAACCCCAAGCCTCCGTTTACGGGGGCTTGGGGGTACAAGATGTCTTGAAACATCACAATGGCGGAAGATGGGGGATTCGAACCCCCGAGGGCGTTAACCCAACACGCTTTCCAAGCGTGCGCCATAGGCCACTAGGCGAATCCTCCTGATGGCCCACCTGCTTGCGCAAGAGGACAACGTGATTATTCTAACCACTAGTTGAGGGTGCTGACGAACTCACGTGGAGAGCACAGGGTCCAGTGCTTTACACTGGATACTGGCTCCTCGCGTGGCGCCATCCAGGCCAACTCCCCCAGGACGGAAACGTAGCAAGGGTAACCGGGCTCTGGCGGGTGCGCGAGGGGTCCTTTTTATTGCGCTGACAGCGTCGGTTGATGTGGTCTGCTTGTCAGCTCTGGCACGTACTATTGAAGTGTGGCTACCGCACTGTATCGCCGTTACCGGCCTGAATCTTTCGCTGACGTTATTGGGCAGTCCCACGTCACCGAACCCCTGATGACGGCACTGCGCACAAACCGGGTTAACCACGCCTATCTTTTCAGCGGTCCACGTGGATGTGGAAAGACCACCTCGGCTCGTATCCTTGCTCGCTGCTTGAACTGTGCCGAAGGCCCCACAGACACTCCCTGTGGTGTGTGCCCCAGCTGTGTCGAACTTTCTCGCGATGGTGGTGGCTCACTCGACGTCGTCGAAATTGATGCTGCAAGCCACAATGGTGTCGACGACGCTCGTGACCTGCGTGAACGTGCCGTGTTTGCACCAGCTCGCGACCGCTACAAGATTTTCATCCTCGACGAAGCGCACATGGTTACCCCACAGGGCTTCAATGCATTGCTCAAGCTGGTGGAAGAACCACCCGAGCACGTGAAGTTCATCTTCGCGACGACCGAACCTGAAAAGGTTATCGGCACCATTCGTTCGCGCACCCACCACTATCCCTTCCGACTGATTCCTCCCGCACAAATGCTGGAGTACTGCGAGAGCCTGTGTGCATCAGAGAAGATCTCGGTTGAACCGGGAGTTCTTGCCCTTGTTGTGCGCGCAGGTGGTGGTTCTGCTCGTGACACCCTGTCATTGCTCGACCAGCTCATTGCCGGATCTAAGAATGACGCAGTCACCTATGAGCGAGCTGTTTCACTTCTGGGATTCACTCATGGCGCACTGCTGGATGACGCAGTAGACGCGCTCGCCGCAGGGGACTCGGCAGCTGCCTTTGCTGCCGTGGATCGTGTGATTCAAACCGGTCAGGACCCTCGCCGTTTTGTGGAGGACCTCCTCGAGCGTCTTCGTGACCTCATTCTCGTTGCCGCAACCGGGGCAAACGCCAATGCAGTGCTTCGCGGTATTCCTGCAGATGAGCTCGAGCGCATGCAGGTCCAAGCGAAGAACTTTGGTTCAGCTGAACTCTCTCGCGCAGCAGATGTGGTGAACTCCTCTCTCACCGAGATGACCGGTGCTACCTCACCTCGTCTTCACCTCGAGCTCATGATTGCTCGCCTACTGGTGCGTGCCACCGGCGGTGCTCCTGCAGTTGCCCAAGCACCTGCTGCTGCCGCACCTGTAGCTTCTGCACCAGCTCCTGCGGCAGCTGCACCTACTCAAACATCAGCCCCTTCACCAGCCCCTGCAGCCAAGGTGGAGTCACCTTCTCCCACGGCCAAGGCTGAGCCAGTCAAGGAAGAGCCCAAGGTTGTGGTTCCTCCAGGTCCGGTGGGAACTCGTGAACTGCTAGAAGCCTGGCCTGCGGTATTGGAAAAGATTCAGGACACGAGCCGTGCTGCGTGGTTGGTAGTTGTAGCTGCACAGGTTCGCTCTCTCGAAGACGACGTTCTTACTCTGGTCTTTAGTAACGAGGCAGATGCTGCCTCGTTCCGTCCCCAGAAGGGTGTACCCGGGGGAGTGCACGAGATTTTGCGCCAAGCAATCATTGACACTCTGGGTGTTCGTGTGGCTTTCAAGGTTTCTAGTGACACCACGGCAACCGCACCAATTGATCGCATGACACAGACCGGTTCGGTGACAGCAGCTGCGGCACCAGTGAACGCTCCTCGTGAGTTCGCCACACCCGCACCTGCTGCGGAGGAACCCCCACTTCCAGAAGAGCCACCTGCAGATCTGGATGAGGAACCACCCTTCGAGGAAGTTTCGCCTGCAGCTTCTGACGACGGCTGGGATGTTGTTGCTATTCCTGGCAGTGGAGCTCCCGCTGTTCTCGAAGACGAACCAGAGGTTGCTGAAGCTGAGGAACCTGTTGCGCAATCTCCTGCTGCACCGGCAGCAAAGAAGCTCACTCCAGAGCAGGCAGCTCATGAAGAAGCTCGCTATGGCGAGGCTGTTGTTCGCGAACTTCTCGATGCCAAGTTCATTGCCGAAGAAGTAACTGCCCCCATTGCTGTTGTTGCCGACGATGTCACCCCAGAGGCTTAGTCATGTATGACGGCATCGTTCAAGAGCTCATAGATGAGCTAGGCAGACTTCCCGGCATTGGACCCAAATCGGCTCAGCGCATTGCGTTCCATATTCTGCAGACAGAGTCCTTTGATGTCTCTCGCTTGTCCTCTGTGCTGATTGAGGTGCGCGAGAAGGTCAAGTTCTGCGAAATCTGCGGCAACGTCAGTGAAGAAGTGACCTGCGGTATTTGCCGTGACCCTCGCCGCGACCCCACCTTTATCTGTGTAGTGGAAGAAGCCAAGGATGTGGTGGCTATTGAGCGCACCCGAGAATTCCGTGGGCTTTATCACGTGCTTGGAGGGGCCATCAGTCCTATCGATGGCATTGGTCCCGATGACCTGCGCATTCGCCAGCTGATGACACGTTTGGCTGATGGCATTGTCACCGAGGTCATCATTGCTACAGACCCCAACCTGGAGGGTGAAGCAACCGCGACCTATCTGTCTCGTCTTCTGAAAACCCTCGAAATTAAGGTCTCGCGTCTGGCATCCGGTCTGCCCGTGGGTGGAGATTTGGAATATGCAGACGAGGTCACACTGGGTCGTGCTTTTGAAGGTCGTCGCACCGTTTCCTAACCTGTTCAGGCGGGGTCAAAACCGCCAAAAATCTGCCGGTAGAATAGAGCTTCCAGCTCGTGAGAACCGTAGCCGCGAGCATATTCCTTCAGGAGTTATCAACCGTGAGCTTGATTGTGCAGAAGTTTGGCGGATCATCCGTTGCAGATGCTGAGAGCATCAAGCGCGTCGCCAAGCGCATTGTCGAGACCAAAGAGGCTGGAAACGACGTCGTTGTTGTCGTTTCTGCCATGGGTGACACCACCGACGAACTGATGGATCTGGCCAACGAAGTTGCCAGTGACCACAACCCTCGTGAGCTCGACATGCTGCTCACAGCGGGTGAGCGTATTTCGATGGCCCTCGTTGCCATGGCCGTTCGTTCCCTCGGTCACGACGCAAAGTCTTTCACTGGTTCGCAGGCCGGCATGATTACCGATGCGCAGCACGGAACTGCGCGCATCGTTGAGGTGACTCCTGGTCGTCTGCGTGAAGCAGTAGCTGAGGGCAACATTGTTATTGTTGCTGGGTTCCAGGGCTTCAACCGTTCCACCGGTGACATCACCACCCTCGGTCGTGGTGGTTCGGACACGTCTGCAGTTGCACTGGCTGCAGCACTGGATGCTGATGTGTGTGAGATTTACACCGACGTGGACGGTGTCTTCACCGCTGACCCACGTGTTGTTCCCAATGCATCAAAGATTCACCGCATCTCCAGCGAAGAAATGCTTGAGCTGGCAGCCAGCGGTGCGAAAGTTCTCAACATTCGCGCAACCGAATACGCACGCCGTCACGGCGTGACATTGCACGTGCGCTCCTCGTTCGTGGCGAACGAGGGAACTATTGTCTACAACCCCACGGAGGGAGAAACAGTGGAAGAGCCCATCATCACCGGTGTTGCCGGGGACCTGAGCGAGGCCAAGATCACCGTTGCAGGTGTTCCAGATGTGCCAGGTAAGGCGGCTCAGATTTTCACCGTCGTTGCCGCAGCAGACACCAACATCGACATGATTGTGCAGAACGTGTCTTCTGGTGGCTCTGGTCAGACCGACATCTCTTTCACTCTGCCCAAGGCAGAGGCCGACTCTGCTTTGGCTGCACTCAAGGCCGCTCAGGCTGAGATTGGTTTCTCTGACCTGGCCCTGGATGAGAACATTGGCAAGCTCTCTGTAGTTGGTGCCGGTATGCGCACCAGCTCGGGAGTTTCGGCTCAGCTGTTCACCGCGCTCTATGAAGCAGGTGTCAACATCGACATGATCTCCACTTCTGAGATTCGCATCTCCGTGATCATGCGTGCTGACCAGCTCAACGAAGCTCTGCGCAAGGTTCACACCGCTTTCGGTCTCGACTCTGACGTTGAGGCTGTCGTCTACGCTGGAACCGGCCGATGACCGCGATTGCCCCCGAGGGGCTCAATGTTGCCGTGGTCGGTGCAACCGGCCAGGTCGGCAAGGTCATGCGTCGTCTGCTGGAGGAGCGTAACTTCCCTGTGAAGTCGATTCGCTTCTTTGCCTCGGCTCGCTCTGCAGGTTCTGTTCTGCCGTTCGCCGGACACGACGTTGTCGTGGAGGACGTGGAAACCGCAGATCCTTCGGGTATTGATGTTGCTCTGTTCTCGGCTGGTGCAACCGCATCCAAGGCACAAGCACCACGCTTCGCTGCTGCCGGTGTGACCGTGGTCGACAATTCCTCTGCATGGCGCATGGACCCTGAGGTTCCTCTGGTGGTTTCTGAGGTCAACCCTCACGCCATCAAGCAGGCCGTCAAGGGCATCATTGCCAACCCCAACTGCACCACCATGGCTGCAATGCCTGTGCTCAAGGTTCTTGACAATGAGGCTGGCCTCGAGCGCATGAATGTGACCACCTTCCAGGCTGTGTCTGGTTCTGGTCTCGCTGGTGCTGAAGAGCTTGCGAACCAGGTTCGCGCTGCCGTTGATCAGGGAAACCTAGAAGACCTCGTGCACGACGGATCTGCCATCACCTTTCCCGCACCGGTGAAGTATGTGAAGACCATCGCTTTCGATGTTGTGCCTCTTGCTGGCTCCATTGTTGAAGATGGCCTCAACGAAACCGACGAAGAGAAGAAGCTGCGCAACGAAAGCCGCAAGATTCTCGAGATCCCAGGCTTGCTGGTTTCCGGCCTCTGTGTTCGCGTTCCCGTGTTCACCGGTCACTCGTTGTCCATCAATGCAGAGTTTGCCAAGCCGATCTCTCCTGGGCGCGCTCGCGAATTGCTCGCAGAAGCTCCCGGAGTTCAGCTGGAAGATGTTCCCACGCCCCTCCAGGCAGCCGGTGCTGACCCCAGCTTTGTCGGCCGTATTCGTGCTGACGAGACCGTCGATGGCGGTCGTGGTCTGGCTCTGTTTGTCAGCAACGACAACCTGCGTAAGGGTGCCGCGCTCAATGCAGTACAGATCGCAGAGCTGATTGCGGCAGACCGCGCATAAGCTGTTTCTCGCTTTTGTCGAAGGCCATCGGGATTCGTTCCCGGTGGCCTTCTTCGTTGCTCCCGCTAGGTGGGAACGGCGACAGCAGTAGTCGGGGGTATTCACGCGTAAACTTGCGGATGTGAATGCAAAGACGGTTGATGTTGCCCTGATTGGTGGCGGAATCATGAGTGCCACCCTCGGCGCTCTGATTAAGCAATTGCAGCCCGACTGGAGCATTCAGGTTTATGAACGCCTCGGCGAGGTCGCCCAGGAAAGCTCGAACCCCTGGAACAACGCAGGAACCGGTCACGCTGGTCTGTGTGAGCTGAACTACATGCCCGAAGCCGCCGACGGTTCTGTCGAAGCATCGAAGGCAGTCGCCATCAACGAGCAGTTCCAGGTTTCACTGCAGTTTTGGGCTTACATGGTCGCTTCCAAGATGCTGGATGCACCCACGAGCTTTATCAACTCCACCCCGCATATGACGTTCGTCTGGGGTGAGGCCAATGTGGAGTACCTCCGCAAGCGATACGCCGTGCTCAAGGACGAACCACTGTTTGCCGGCATGGAGTATTCAGAAGACCCTCAGGTCATTGCCAAGTGGACCCCGCTGCTCATGGATGGTCGCACCGGTGACGAACCCATTGCTGCTACCCGCATCACTGCCGGAACAGACGTGGACTACGGTTCGCTGACCAAGCAGCTACTCGACTACATCACCAAGAACGGTGCCAAGCTGCGCACAGGAACCCAGGTCACTGGGCTCAAGAAGCTTCACAACGGTCACTGGAAGCTCAATCTTCGTGACTCGGTGGGAAATACTCCACACACCATTACTGCCAAGTTCGTCTTCGTGGGTGCTGGTGGTGGCGCTCTTGCGCTGCTGCAAAGCGCTGGAATCAAGGAAGCCAAGGGCTTTGGTGGATTCCCCATCTCAGGACAGTTCCTGCGCACTACCAACCCTGCACTTGTGGCTCGTCACCAGGCCAAGGTCTATGGCAAGGCGTCTGTGGGAGCACCACCCATGTCAGTTCCCCACCTGGACACTCGTGTTGTCGATGGTGAGAAGTCATTGCTTTTTGGCCCCTTCGCAGGATTCACCCCGAAGTTCCTCAAGCAAGGCTCCTGGTTTGATCTTCCCGGTTCCATCCGTGTGAACAACATCATGCCGATGCTTGCAGTGGGTGCAACCAACCTGGATCTGCTGAAGTATTTGATTGGCGAGCTCATGGCGAGCCCGCAGAAGAAGCTTGATGCGCTGCGCGAGTTTTTCCCCGATGCTCAGCACGAAGACTGGGAGCTTATTACAGCTGGTCAGCGCGTTCAGGTGATGAAGAAGGACCCCAAGAAAGTCGGAGTTCTTCAGTTCGGTACCGAGGTCATTGCTGCTGCAGACGGAACTATCGCGGGTCTGCTCGGTGCATCACCAGGTGCTTCTGTTTCGGTTCCTGTCATGCTCGATGTTCTCAAAAAGTGCTTCCCCGCAGAGTTCGCTGGGTGGGAACCTGAGATCAAGAAGATGATTCCCAGCTTCGGAACTCGTCTTTCTGACGATCCTGCCGTTGCAAAGAAGTCCTTTGCTTCCTCAGCAAAGACCCTCAAGCTCTCTGTTTAAAGCTTGCGGATAGGGGAGACTGTTCTCTAAGAACAATCTTCAACGGGGGCGGTGAGATGCAGCTAGGAATCCCAGCACAGCTAGCGCCGATTCTGTTTGCACAGGCGCTGTCGCGTTTGTTCTTGGTTTATTCGGCATACTCGGTGATCTTCGCTGAAATACTTATCATCCTTGCTGGCTGGAATGAGAACAACGCCTGGGTTATGTGGGCAGGCTTCCTCGTGGGATTCCCCGGGTTCGTACTCTGGCGGTTGATGTTTACCCCGCTGTCCCCGTTATCGGCCTCGCTCTATATCCTCTTCCTCTCTGCCACCTTGGTTGTTGCTGTCTGGGCGGTGTTAGGAACGATGTCCGACGTCAACTCAACAGTCTTTCTCCCTTTCTCTCTCCTTGGTTTTGCCTTAGTCACCGCTTGTGGTGTTGCCGCACGAGCACGAGACCGTGTGATGTGGGCAACCTTTGGTTTTGTGGCAGCAAATCTCTCCCTGGCTTTGGGGGCTTTTCTTGCAGGTGAAACATACGAGTTTGATCTTCGCCTCCTTGCGGGATATCTCGTTGTTCTTGCTGCAGTTATATCTACGCCACAACTCTTGAAAGCAAACAAGAAGTTCCAGATCACCTTTGATCAAAGCGCACTCTCGGTGGCCACTGCAACGGAACGTCGAGAAAACACGCGAGCGATTGCAGCCCGATTACATGACACCCTGTTGGCCAACTTGGCAGTCATCGGGTCTACTAAAACGGGCATGTTGCAAGATCCTCTGCGCGAAGCCATCGAAGCGCAACTGGCACTCTTCGAAACTAGTGATGTCAGCAACACGAAGATGGTTGAGGTTTCTTCAGCACAAGACTCGGCTGAACGTGATCAGTTGATGAATGTGATCACCCAAGCAGAAGCCCGGGGACTCTCCATCAACCTTGGCGGTGAACCTGCGGCAATTGAATCACTCACACCAGAACGTGTTGATGCTCTCACCTCGGCACTGTCACAGTGCCTCACTAATGTTCAGCTCCACTCCGGTCAAAATGCGGTCGAGGTTGTGATTCTCCCTGCCGGTGAAAACATTGCCGTCACTGTCATTGATGGTGGTCAGGGATTCAACGTCGATGAAGTTCCGGAAGACCGCATGGGTTTGAAACTGTCCGTGCGCAACAGAATTGAGCAGTGTGGTGGTCGGGTTCGCCTGTGGTCGAATAAGGGCCAGGGGACCGCTGTGATGCTTCAGCTTCCGATGGGAAAGGAGGCCAGCAATGCGTAAACCTGAACGAACCATGCAGCAGCTTGATCCTCTAGCCGCGGGGACAAGCTGGGATGTTGCCGTTTTCTTCAGCATCATCACGTGGGCTTACGCAGTCATCATTTCTATAGTGTCTCTTCGCAGTATAGAAAACATCCCTCTGTTGTCAGCGGCATTGATTCTGCTGTCCCTTGCGGTGATTGTTCACCTGTGGTCGGCAGCACCTCAGCATGCTCCCTATACGCAACGCAACTACAGCATTGTTGTATTCCTCACGATCTCAGCTGGCGCACTCCAAATTGCCTCCAACGGCGCTGGATACGTCACCTTCTTGACAGAGTGGGGGCCCATTGCCGTGGCGCTCATCTTTGCGTCGGCAAGCGGTTACCGCTCGCTACCCGATCAGTATTTTGCCGGTTTCGCTGCCGTGCTGACGTTGTTTGCGGTGCTTGGTTTGGAAAGCCTGAGCCACCCTCTGCCTTTTGGTCCCCTGTATTTCTGTGTGTCAGGAGTCGCTCTTGTCGGCATCGTTGTGTTGGGTCAGGCCAGTTATACCCATAAAGCTAGTCGTATTTTGATGGCATGGCAGAAGACCATCAATGAGACCGCTGTGGACCCGGGTCTCGCTGATGACACTGATGTGGTGCGACCACTCACCCGTGAGGCGCGTGAGCTTTTGGTGTCTCTTCTGTCTTCGGGCCGAGTCACAGAGGCCGATACAGCCCGAGCGCGAGAACTTGCAGGAAGTATTCGTGCGGAATTAGTCACCCTTGCAGATCAGACGTGGGTTGAACGAGCCGGTTGCACACTTCATGATCCTGAGAATGTGCTCGCACAGCTTGATCTATCGGCGCAGTCGGCCATTTCAGCATTGGTCACTGGTTTCCAAGAAACAGGAATTACAGACCTTCAGGTTTCACTCAGAGTGGATCCACTCTCCAACAGGCTTTCGTGTGTTGTGCAAGGCAGTGAAACACCGCACTCGTTGACTGGCGCCAAAATGCGCACCTACATTTCCTCATTTTTGCGCGTGATGTATGTCGTATTCGAAGATGTGCGTTTCATCGATAACGATGGTCAAGTGAATGTGATGTTCTACTATGCCAAGTAAGCCTGCTGTAACTCTCACCATTTTGGACGACCACGAGTTGCTGGTTGATTCTTTGACCAGTTGGTTTGCCGGCAATGCCCCTGATTTCAGTGTTGCCGTCTCGGAAACATCTTGGTCAGGTTGCTTGGCTAACAGCGATTTTCCCTCGGATGTGGTCTTGATGGATTATCAGCTGGCCGAGCCTGTTTCCATCGAAGCCCGGGTACTCACCTGCAAAGCTGCCGGATCTCGGGTCGTCGTAATTAGCGCCTTGGCAAGCCCCGAACTGGAAGAGCGAGTTCTTGCCGCCGGTGCGGATGCATTCTTCGATAAGTCCACCTCGATGAATGTGGTGGCTGCTCGCATGCGTACGCTCCTGGGTATGGCACACATGGGCACAGAAAATGGCCATACGGAGCCTGCTCAACACGCCGAAGAGCTCGTTAAACCCAAGCTCAGTGCTGGTGAAGAACAGGCTCTAGTCCTGTATTGCCGGGGCTTAGCGACCAAAGAGGTAGCTGAAGCCATGAATGTTCAGTTTGAGACGGCCAAAACGTACCTCAGACGCGTGCGCGAGAAGTACGCTAGAGCAGGAAGACCCGCGTCCCGGCGGGCAGATTTGGTTCGGCGTGCAGCCGAGGATGGATATTTGACCTAATGGCCAAGCTTTATTTCCGTTATGGCGCGATGAACAG